>NZ_RZRX01000305.1:0-6356 GCF_003997405.1 Mesorhizobium sp. M2A.F.Ca.ET.042.01.1.1 | reverse complement strand
GTCATCACCATCACCAATGGCGGTACCATCGCAAATGTCGACACCGGCGTGCGCCTCGGCATCGCCGGCACGCCGGCCGATTCGGCCAATGCCAGCTTCACCTTCGGGGGCGGCTCGATCGCCGGCATCACCGCCTCACTCGACTCGCGCGGCCTCAATCAGACGCTCGGCACCTATGCCTTCGGTTCGACCACCTTCAGCGGGCCGCAGCTTTTCGACACGCAGAATGTGATCTTTGTCGGCGCTGCCGCGACAGGAACAGGCGACGGCTCCTCGCTTCTCGATCTGGCCTCGATCGCGACGGCCGATGCCAACACCGACGGCACCGCCATCTTCGTGCTGGTCAACGACGCCAGCAACACGCCAATCGATGCCGCCGGCGGCTTCACGCTGAGCGCCGGCCAGACGCTCGCTTCCTTCGGCAATGGCCGCAGCTTCTCGCTCGGCGGCGTGCCGATCAACGTCACCGGCGACAATGTCCAGCACGACCAGGTCGTCCCGGATATCAACGGCGCCGCGACGCTCACCAACACCGGCGCCGGCGACGTTGTAACGCTGGCCAACAACAGCTCGCTGCTCGATTTCAACATTTCGGGCGGCAGCGCCAATGGCATCCATGGCAGCGGCGTCACCGGCGTTACGCTGACCGGCATGTCGGTCAGCGGCGCCGGCCTTGCCGGCGCGCTGTTCGACGGCACCGGTAGCGCCACTGCCACCGACCTGACCTCGACCGGCAATACTGGTGCGGGCCTCTCCCTCCAGGGGGCCGGCACCTACAATTTCAACGGCACCACGACACTGAGCGGCAACGGTGCCGATGGCTTGTCGATCAATGGCGATGGAACCTACAATTTCCAGACGCTCAGTTCGCAGAACAATGCAGGCAGCGGCGTCGATGCAGCCTCGACGGGCGCCGGCAAACTGACGACGACCGGCGGGACGATTTCCGGCAATTCCGGCCAAGGGTTCAGTGCCTCGCAGATCGGGCTGGACGTCACGCTGACCAGCCTCAGCCATACTGCCGGCGGCACTGGGATCGCTCTCTCGAACGTCACCGGCAGCTTCGATATCACCGGCACGACGACGATCTCCGGCGTGCCGAACGGCATTGTCATCCAGAACAGTTCGGCAACGGTGGACTTCGGCGGAAAGGTCACGGTCACCGCCCCTACTGGCTCGGGCATCATTCTCGATACCAATTCCGGTGCCGTCACTTTTGGCGACGTGGCGATGGACCAGCCGGGCCAGAACGCGATCGATATTTTCGGCACCAACGGCACGATCGCCTTCGGCAACATCGACATCACCAACCTGCCGACCGGCAAGACCGGTCTCGATTTGTCCGGCAGCAGTTCGACCTTCACAGCCACGACGCTCGACATTGCGGGCGCCGGCACCTCGACCGGCATCGACCTGTCTGGCACCACCGGCGGCTCCGTCACCATTGGCAGTGGCGTCATTACCGCCGGCACCGGCGTGCAGATGGGCACGCATGGTGCCGCCGGCACCAGCGCCAACACCACCTTCTCCTTCGGCGCCGCCGGCGGCGCCTCGATCACCGGCACGGTCGCCTCGCTCGACATGCGTGGCCTTATGGCCGGCAACGGCACCTATGCCTTCAACGACACGACACTCACTGGGCCGCAGCTGTTCGACAGCGCCAACATCATCTTCGTCGGCGCGACCGACACCGGGACGGGCAGCGGCGCGGACGTCGGCGATCTTATCAACGCGGCCGCGGCCGACGACCTGACCACCGACGCGAACACGATTTTCGTCCTCGTCAACAACGGCGCTGGAAACATCAACACCGACGCCGACGGCTTCACCCTTGCCGCCGGTCAGTCGCTGGTTTCTTTCGCCGATGGTGCGACGGTCAATCTCGGTGCGCCGCCGGCCAATGTCACCGGCACCAATGTCGTCACCGGAGCCACGCAGGCTGATCCGTTCGGCAACGGCGCAGCGACGCTCGTCAATTCGGCCGGCAGCACCATCGATCTCAACAACGGCAACCTCGTCCAGAATTTGGACGTCAGCAATGCCGGTTCCGGCGCGGCGATCAACGGCACGGGCATCAGCGCGGCGACCATCACCGGTGTGACGATCACCGGCGCCGTCACCGGCATCGATCTGACCGGCGCATCGGGCGCGATCAACGTCACCAACACCACAATGGGCGGCGTAAGCAACACCGGCCTCTTGGCCAGCAATTTCAGCGGCACCGGCACCTTCAACAATTTCGATATCACCGGCGCCGGCACCGGCGTCAGAGTCACCGGCGGTTCCACCGGCTCACTCACCTTCGACAGTGCGAGCTCGATCGCCGGCACGTCCGGTGTGGCCTTCAACATCGACACGGCAACTTCCACCGTTGCCTATAACGGCACGATCGACCAGACGAGCGCGGCAAGCGCGGTCAAGATCAACGCCATGACCGGCGGCAGTGCCACCTTTGGCGGCAAGATCACAGCCAGCACCGGCGCGGCCAACGCCATCGATCTCACCGGCAATGCCGGCGGCACGATCAGTTTCAACGGCGGGCTCGACCTCACTACCGACGGCGGTTTCGCCTTCAGCGCCATCAATGGCGGCACGCTCAACGTCACCGCCACCAACACCATCGCGACGGGCAGCGGCCTAATCGAAAAGGGAATTCAGCTCGGCGGCACCAGCGGCCTCACCATCGGCGCCAGCGGAGTGACCTTCGACAGCGTAACCGTCGACGGCTCGGGCGGCACTGTGCCGACCGGCATCGTTATCGAGAACACCAGCGGTGGCAATGTCACCTTTGGCGGCGTCGATATCAGCCGCGCCAACGGCGACGCCATCCGCCTTACCAATGTTGCCAGCGGCACATATACCTTCAACGGCACGACCACGATCGCAACCGTCGTCGGCAATGGCCCGGGTTTCGTCGTTCAGGGCAGCGCCGCCACCGTCAACGTCGCCAACCTCGTCACCACCGGCGTTTCCGGGGACGACGTCAACCTGACCAACAACACCGGCACCATCTCGGTCGGCGGCACCATCACCAATTCCGGCACCGGCAACGGCGTCGTGGTGTCTGGCGGCAGCGCGGCGATCACCGTTTCGGCCAACATTTCCAGCTCGGCAAGCGCGCCGGGCACGGCGATTAAGGTCGACGGCACCACGGGCGGCTCCGTCGCGTTCACGGGCAACGTCACCTCGACCGGCACCGGCAATCTCTTCGACATCGGCTCGGCGGCGGCGCCGACGGGCGGGGCGATCACTTTCGCCGCCGGCAAGATGCTGACCGCCACCGGCGGCGGCGGCGCGGTGATCGGCGGGCTCGCGGGTAACGCGACATTCAACGACATGGCGTCGTTGTCGATCACCAATGCAACCGGTAACGGCCTCTCGGTTTCGAACGTGGCAAGTGGGGCCGCTGCCGGCTTCGGCACCGTCACAATCTCGGGCGCGGGCGGCAACGGCATCGAGATTGCAAACAATGCCGGCCAGGTGACGTTCTCCGGCGCCACCAGCGTGACGATGGGTTCGGCCGCCAATACGGCCGGCATCGATTTCAGCGGCACCAATGCCAGCGTCTTGTTCGGTGCCACGACCGTCCACAATATCGGCGCCAACCAGACCGGCATCGACTTCAGCGGCTCGTCCACCGCAGCCAATTTCAGCCTCGCCGCCACCATCACCGGCCTCGGCGACCTCACCTCGCGCGGCATCGACCTGTCGTCGACGACCGGCAACAAGGTCATCACCTTCTTCCAGGGGTCCTCGATCGCCAATGTCGGCATCGGCGTCGACCTTTCGTCCGGTCAGACCACCGCCACCTCGGCCAACGCCACCTTCACCTTCGGCGACGGAGATTCGACCGACGGGCTGGAATCCTCGATCTCCGCGGCCACCAACGGCTACACCGTCAACACGGTCGGCCTCGATCCGACGCTCGGCGACTATGATTTCGACGACGTGGCCTTCACCGGCAGTGCCAACCTGGCCTCGGCGCCGGGCGCGGTCACGCTGGTTTCGCAGTCGGGCGGCTTCATCAACGCCGGCACGACCGGCAACCTCAGCATGGGCGTCAGCACCATTTCGCTTGCCGCCGCCGATGCGCTGACCGGCGCTCAGAACTTCGCCTTCGTCGGTCCGATCGATGTAGGAGCCAGCGCCTTCACGCTCGATTCGGGCCAGACCATCACCGGCTTCGGCAATGGTAACGTCGTCTCGATCGGCACCATCCAGCCGGTGAACGTCCATGGCAACCTAGGAGCCACCGGCGGCAACATCACCGGCGACGAGGCCGTGGTCACCGGCACCGGCGACGTCATGCACCTGCTCGGCGACAACGCCGTCCGCCACACCGCTTTCGATTTCGGCGGCGCCAGCGGCTCCGCTTTCGTGATCGACCAAAGCGCGCCGGGCTTCAGTAACGCCGGCGGCATCACCATCGAAGGCGTCACCATCAGCAATGTGGCGGCGGGCCAGACGGCAATCAAGGTCGCGGGATTGACCGGCAATCTCTCCGTCATCAACAACGACATCGACGTTTTGGGCACGCTGTTCGACGTGAACGGCGGCTCCGGCACCATCCAGGTTTCGCGCGGCATCCTGCCGAACAGCGCGGCGCCTGGCACGCTGATCGGCGGCGGCATCAACATCGCCAACCGCACCGGCGGCGCGGTGACCTTCACCGACCAGGTGACGATCACCGGCGGCAACGGCGTGTCGATCTCGGGCGGCACCTCCGCCGGCGCCGTCAATTTCAATGGCGGCCTCGACATCACCACCTCGGCCGATACCGGCCTCGATTTCTCGGGCCTGAACCTGCTCACGATCGCCAATGCGGGCTCGACGACGATCAACGCGACCGGCCAGACGGCGCTGTCGCTGCAGGGCGCGATCGGCGCTGGCGGCGTCCATTTCAACAGCGTCACCTCGACCAATGCGGCCGCCCAGGGCGTGCTGATCAGCGGCGCCAGCGGCGGCAATGTCGATCTCGACGCCGTCAACGTCACCGGCTCAGGTGGCGCCGGCATCGAAGTTCTCAATTCAAGCGGCACCTACCTCTTCGGCAGTACCACCATCAACAATTCGGCCTCGGCCGGCCGTGGCGTGAACATCGAGAACGCCGCCAGCGCCACCACCGTCACCTTCGACGGCACGCTGGGTATTACCACATCCACGGGCACCGGCTTCCGCGTGGCAAGCAGCGCCGCGCCGGCCGCCACCACGCTTAATGTGACGGGCGCCGGCACGCGCAGCGTCAGTACCTCGAATGGAACCGCCATCGACATCACTTCGGCCACCCTCAGCGGCGGCTTCACCTCGGTCAACGCCAGTTTCTCGGGCGCGGCCAACGGCATCAACCTGCAGCAGGTGGCGGGCTCGCTCGATCTCGGCAATGGCACGCTGACCAACACCGGCTCGGGCGCCGCTTTCAATGTCGGCTCGGCCACCGACCAGAGCGGCGGCGATGCGGCGATTTCCTATGCCGGCAATATCGCCTCCAATGGCAGCGGAGCGGCGGTCTCGATCCAGGAGCTGACCGGCGGTTCGGTGACGCTCTCGGGCAATTTTGCGGACGGTTCAGCCGCCAGCGGCGGCCAGATCGTCGTTGCCAACATAAACAACGGCACGGCGGCCACCGTCACCTTCTCCGGCGCCAGCAAGCAGATCAGCTCCGGCACCAACGACGCCGTCAGCCTGACCGGCAACACCAACGGCACGGTCAACTTCACCAATGGCGGGCTGGCGATCACCGCCACAAGCGGCGCCGGCTTCACGGCCACGGGCGGCGGCACGGTCAATGTCGGCACCGGCGGTAGCGCCAACACCATCGCCACGACCTCGGGAACCGCGCTGAACCTCAACGGCGTGACGGTGGGCGCCACGTCGATGAATTTCTCGACCGTCTCGGCCAACGGTGCCGCGACCGGCGTTTCGCTTGCCAACATAGCCTCGTCGGGCGGCGGCACGATCGCGCTCGGCACGGTCAACCTGCAGGGCATCACGTCGCGTGGTGTCGATGTATCCGGCACGTCGGGCGCGGCGCTGTCCTTCAACGACCTCGATATCGGCTTGAACAACAGCGCCGCCGTGGCCTTCGATCTCAACGGCGCAACGATCAATGCCGCCGTTACCGCCAACGATTTCGACGTCACCAATGCGGCCGCGGCCGGGACCTCGATCGGCGTCGACCTGCGCGGCGCAACCGGCGGCCAGACCGTGCGTCTCGGCGACACCGACCCGAACGGTGCGAGCTCGAGCATCGCCGGTGTCAACACCGGCGTCTTCCTCAATTCGACCACCAACCTAAACTTCACCTATGGCGACGGCGAGCAGGCGACCGATCAGTTGTCGACCATCAATGCCAATAT
>NZ_RZRX01000304.1:0-6361 GCF_003997405.1 Mesorhizobium sp. M2A.F.Ca.ET.042.01.1.1 | reverse complement strand
CGCTGGCCGAGGGCAAGGTGGTGCCTCTGTAGGCCAAGCCGGTATTCGGATGAGGCTGGCCTGCGGACGGCAGTTTCCTGCGCTTCCGGTGCTCACGTACTTTAAGTACGCTCCGCTCCGGTTCTCGGAACCTACCATCCTCGACTCAGCCTGATCCGAATCTCGGCTTGGCCTGGCTCCGCGCAACGAACCCCATCCCTCGTCAACCTTTCCTTAACCCTGCGCAAACGGACCGCGCGGATTCGCTCCGCCGGGCTATCGAGGGTCGTTGACATTCGAACAAAATTAGAACAAATTACGAACATACTAACAACGGAGAGAGTTATGTCTGATCTGGTTCAGGATGTCGTCTCGCTGGTTTGCATGAGCACCTTTCTCGTTTCCATGGCGATCTGGATCGGCGCCATGTGATCAGGCGGCCTTGCCGCCGCTGTTTCGGGCGGGCGAGGGCCCGCCCTTGCGGGATGGGCAAGAACCCGCCTGGGACGGGCAAGAGCCCGGCCGTTGTTGTTAAGTCTTTCTTGGCCGCGCCGACGTAGGCTGCCCATCCAGACAGGAGCCCAAGACAGGGGAGCCAAGTGTCGGTCTTCGTCACGGTCACCCTCGTGGCCGGCAATCTCGGACTGATCTTCCTTTTGATGACCGTGCCGCTCGGGTCGCGCACGGTGACGGTCAGCCGCGTGATCAAGGCCGACCGCGAGCGCCTCTGGCAGGCGTTGTGGCCGTTCGGCAGCGACGCCGGGTGGTCCGGGGAAATCCTCTCCGCCGAGCCGCTCGACCAAGAGGGGACGGCGCTGATCAGATTGTCCTGGGACGGCCGGGACGGGCGGCCGATCGAACGCAAGTCGCGGTTCGAGGATGTCAGCGACGGCAGCCGCTTCTCGATGACCGTCATCGAGGACACGGCGCTCGATCCGTCGTTCTGGGCGGACTATCGCGAGACCGCCGCGCTTGTGCCGGAGGGGGATGCCACGCGGGTCACGCTCACACAAACCGACCGATATCGCGGCGTTGCCTTCCTGGTCTTCCGCTTCTTCGCCATGCGCCGCGAGCTGCGCAAGCTGGATGTCTGGGCGGCAACCGGTACCTATCGCAAGGGCGGCTGGTTCGAGCATCCGCTGAGCCAGATCGGTTTCGCCGTGCTCTCGGCCCTGATCCTGTGGCCGTTCTTCGGCCTCAGTATCGGCGGGCTGGCGCTGGCCGCGATCCTGACCTCGGTGGTCGCCCTGCACGAGCTCGGTCATATGGCCGCCTTCCGCCTGACGGGACATCGCCGGGCGCGCATGATCTTCATCCCGCTGCTTGGCGGCATTGCCATCGGCGGCAGGCCCTATGACAGCCGCTTCGAGGTTGCTTTCGTGGCGCTGATGGGCGCCGGCTTCTCCGCTTTCCTGGTGCCGGTGCTGATCGCCGCCAGCGGCCTCGCCGGCAGCGAAGGACATCGCCTGGCCGCGACGCTTTTGGCCACGCTTGCCGGCTGCGCATCGCTGTTCAACATCGCCAATCTGGTGCCGGTGTGGAAATTCGACGGCGGCCAGGTGCTGCGCCAGATCTGCCCCGGCCCGGCGGTACTCGCGCTGGCGTCCTTCCTGCTCTTGTCCGCGCTTCTCGCGCTTGGCTGGCGGGCCGGTTTCTCGCCGAGTTTCCTGCTGATCGCCGGCGCGGTGTTCTCTATCCTCAGCCTGATCACCGTGGGCAGCGGCGTGAAGCCGCGTCACGAGCTGAAGCCGATCAAGACCTTCGACCGATTGGTCATGGCCGGCGCTTTGCTCGCGGTCTTCGCCATCCATGGCTATGGGATGCTGTGGGCCTCCGCGCAGCTCATGTAGGGTGTGTCGATATTCAGGTGAGGCCGGCCTACAAATGTCGGCTTCCTGCGCTTCCGGTGCTCGCGTACTATAAGTACGCTCCGCTCCGGTTCTCGGAACCCGCCTTGTTTGGTCGCTTCGCGCCCGTCTTCGACTCCGACTCGGCCTGACCTGAATCTCAACACACCCCTAGGCGGAGCGGCTTAGCCGGCCTTCCGAACTGGCTCCGCGGTCGGAACGGCGGCAGGTCCGAACACATCCTCGAAAGCGGCTTTCAGCGCCAGGTCGAGGTCGGCCATCGTGACCGGCAGGCCGAGGTCGACGAGGCTGGTCACGCCATGGTCCGAGACACCGCAGGGCACGATGCCGCTGAAATGGCCGAGGTCCGGCTCGACATTGATGGCGATGCCGTGGAAGCTCACCCATCGCCTCAGCCGGATGCCTATTGCCGCGATCTTGTCCTCGGCCGGCGAGCCGTCGGGCAGGGCCGGCCGATCCGGTCGCACCACCCAGACGCCGACGCGGTCCTCGCGCCGCTCGCCGCGCACATTGAAGGCGGCAAGTGTTTCGATGATCCATTGCTCCAGCGCTGCGACGAAGGCGCGCACATCCTCGCGCCGGCGCTTGAGGTCGAGCATGACATAGGCCACGCGCTGTCCCGGACCGTGATAGGTGTATTCGCCGCCGCGACCCGCGGCAAAGACCGGAAAGCGGTCGGGATCGATCAGGTCTTCGCCACGCGCGCTGGTTCCGGCGGTGTAGAGCGGCGGATGCTCGACCAGCCAGACCATCTCGCCGGCAGCGCCGCTGCGGATCGCCTCGGCGCGCGCCTCCATGAAGGCCAGCGCGTCTGGATAGGAGGTCAGGCCTGGTTCGATCACCCATTCCACCGGCGCCGAACCGGGCAGGGGCAGGAACGACGTGGCGATCTGGCTGCGTTCTGTCATGGAACTTTCTCGATGTTCCTCTCATATGGCGGCAATTGGCCAAAACGTCCAGTTTCACCAGTGTGAAGCCGAGCCGTAGTGGGTTGTGCAAATGAGCGACGAATATTCCGCTCAGCGCACTTGTTTCGCCGGAAACGATTTGCTACAGGCCCCGGGCCGGACGGTTCCGGCTCCTACCACGTGCGGTCGTGGCGGAATTGGTAGACGCGCAGCGTTGAGGTCGCTGTGGGGCAACCCGTGGAAGTTCGAGTCTTCTCGACCGCACCAAACCTTCTCCAAAGGCTTTGGAATTAGCGCTGCCCTGCGACTGTTTTCGCTGCTGCCTGCGGTGCTCGTTTGCCAAACGAAAAGCGGCGGCGGGCCATGAAGACCGCGCCACCGCCTGGTATTCCTAGCCGGTTCAAAGCTCGGGCTGGATTACGCTGCCTTCTTCGTCCGCGCCAGCGTGTCGGCCACCACTTCGCCGAAGGAGGCGGGGGTGGGCACGATGACGACGCCGGCTTCCTTGAGGATCTCGACCTTTTCCTGCGCCGACTCGCCGAAGGCCGAAATGATCGCGCCCGCGTGGCCCATGCGCCTTCCCTTCGGTGCGGAAAGCCCGGCAATGTAGGCGATCAGGGGCTTTCTCATATTGTCGCGCGCCCAGATCGCGGCTTCGGCTTCCTGCGGGCCGCCGATCTCGCCGATCATCACCACGGCGTCGGTATCGTCGTCGCGCTCGAAGAGCTGCAATATGTCCTTGAAGGACGAGCCGTTGATCGGATCGCCACCGATGCCGACGCTGGTCGACACGCCGATGCCCAGCGCCTTCATCTGCGAGGCGGCCTCGTAACCCAGCGTGCCGGAGCGGCCGACGATGCCGACGCGTCCCGGCAGATAGATGCTGCCCGGCATGATGCCCATCAGCGCCTGTCCAGGCGTGATGACGCCGGCGCAGTTCGGGCCGACCAGGCGCATGCGGTCCTCGAAGCGGTAGCGGCGCATGTAGCGCTTGACCTGCATCATGTCCTGCGAGGGGATGCCGTCGGTGATGCAGACGCAGAGCTTTATCCCGGCATCCGCCGCCTCCATGATCGAATCGGCGGCGAAGGGCGGCGGCACGAAGACGATGCTCGCCTCGGCGCGGGTCTCGCGCACCGCGCCCTTGACGGTGTTGAAGACCGGCAGGCCGAGATGCGTCTGGCCGCCCTTGCCGGGTGTGACGCCGCCGACCAGCTTGGTGCCGTAGCGCTTCATGTCTTCGGCATGGAAGCTGCCGATCTTGCCGGTGAAGCCTTGCACGATGACGCGGGTGCTGCGGTTGAGCAGGATTGCCATTTCTCGACCTCCCTAGAGCATGATGCCGAAAAGTGTGAAGCGGTTTTCGGACGACATCATGCTCTATCTGTTTGATTTTAGAGACGGATTCAGATTTCAGTTCGATTCGACCTGAAATCATCCGGCTCTAGGCTGCTTTCTTGTTCTTGGTGGCTTCGCGCCAGGCGGCGACGGCCTTTTCGGCGGCCTCGGCCAGCGTGTCGGCGACGATCACCGCCTCGCCGGAATCGGCCAGGATCTTGCGCCCTTCCTCGACCTTGGTGCCGGAAAGCCTCACCACCAGCGGCACGTCGACGCCGACCTCGCGGATCGCCTTGATGACGCCTTCGGCCACCCAGTCGCAGCGGTTGATGCCGGCAAAGATGTTGACCAGGATCGTCTCGACTTGTTTGTCGCCGAGCACGGCGCGGAAGGACTTTGCCACCCGCTCTGGCGAGGCGCCGCCGCCGATGTCGAGGAAGTTGGCCGGCTCGCCGCCGGCGATCTTGATCATGTCCATCGTCGCCATGGCGAGGCCTGCGCCGTTGATGATGCAGCCGATATTGCCGTCGAGCCCGACATAGGAGAGGCCGCGGTCGCTGGCGAAAGTCTCGCGCGGGTCTTCCTGGCTCTTGTCGCGCAGTTCGGAGATTTCCGGGCGGCGGAACAGCGCGTTCTCGTCGAACGACATTTTCGCATCGAGCGCGACCAGGCTGCCGTCGCGCGTGACAACCAGCGGATTGATCTCCAGCATCGAGGCGTCGTAGTCGCGGAACACCTGGTAGCAGCCGAGGATGGTTTCGGTCGTCTTGCCGATCAAATCGCTATCGAGCCCGAGGCCGAAGGCGATCTCGCGCGCCTGAAAACCCTGCATGCCGACGCCGGGATCGACGGTGGCGCGGATGATCGAATCCGGCTGCTTTTCGGAGATGTCTTCGATCTCCATGCCGCCGGCGGCCGAGGCCACGATCATGACGCGCTCTTCCTTGCGGTCGAGCACGAAGCCGAGATAGAGCTCCTGCGCGATGTCGACGGCTTCCTCAAGATAGAGGCGCGAGATCAGCTTGCCGCGCGGGCCGGTCTGCTGGGTCACCAGCTTGCGGCCGAGCATGGCTTCCGCCGCGTTGGAGATCTCCTCGTCATTCGAGCAGAGTTTTATCCCGCCGGCCTTGCCGCGCGCGCCGGAATGAACCTGCGCCTTCAGCACCCATTTCGAGCCGCCGATCTCGCGCGCGCGGTAGGTCGCCTGCTCGGGGCTGTAGGCGAGGCCGCCGCGCGGCACATGCACGCCGTGGCGGGCAAGCAATTCCTTGGCCTGGTATTCGTGGATGTCCATCTTGTCCTCCCGGTATTCTTCTACTGCGCGGCGGCGTGCGCCTGACTGGCGCGCTCGATCGCTTCGTTGACCACCAGCACATTGCGCGCCATGCGCTCCGACGCGGCGTCGATCATCTTGCCGTCGAGGGCGGCTGCGCCTTTGCCTAGCGCCTCCGCCTCCTTCAGCACCTCGAGGATGCGGCGGGCGCGCGTGACCTCTTTCTCCGGCGGCGAAAATACGTCGTTGGCGAGAGCGATCTGCGAGGGATGGATCGCCCATTTGCCTTCGATGCCGATGGCCGCGGCGCGCCTGGCGGCCGCCTTGTAGCCTTCAGGATCGGAGAAATCGCCGAACGGCCCGTCGATGGCGCGCAAGCCATAGGCGCGGCAGGCGACCGTCATGCGCGACAAAGCAAAATGCCATTGGTCGCCGGGATAGTCAGGGTTCAACCCGCCGATGTTGACGGTGCGCGCCTTGTTGCTCGCGGCATAGTCGGCGACGCCGAAATGCATGGCCTCCAGCCGCCCCGGCGTGGCCGCGATTGCCTCGACATTGGCCATGCCGAGCGCCGTCTCGATCAGCGCTTCGAGGCCGACGCGGGCCCTGAAACCCTTGGCCATCTCGATCTGGTTGACCATGGCCTCGACCATATAGAGGTCGGCGGGCACGCCGACCTTCGGCACCAGAATGGTGTCCAGACGGTCGCCGGCCTGTTCCATGACGTCGACGACGTCGCGGTACATGTAATGCGTGTCGAGGCCGTTGATGCGCACCGAGACGGTCTTGCCCTTGGCGCGCCAGTCGATGTCGTTCAGCGCCTGGATGATGTTCTTGCGGGCGCGTTCCTTGTCGGGCGGCGCCACCGCATCCTCGATGTCGAGGAAGACGAAGTCGGCGGCGCTGTTCGCCGCCTTGTCGATCATTTCCGGGCTGGAACCGGGCACGGCCAGCTCGCTGCGCTGGAGCCTGAGCTTCTTCAGGTGGTTGATGGT
>NZ_RZRX01000303.1:0-2500 GCF_003997405.1 Mesorhizobium sp. M2A.F.Ca.ET.042.01.1.1 | reverse complement strand
AAGGGAAACAACCCTGACCTACAGCTAAGGTCCCCAAGTTATGGCTAAGTGGGAAAGGATGTGAGGATCCCAAAACAACCAGGATGTTGGCTTAGAAGCAGCCATCATTTAAAGAAAGCGTAACAGCTCACTGGTCTAAATAAGGGTCTTTGCGCCGAAAATGTAACGGGGCTAAAGCCATACACCGAAGCTTAGGGTTCGTGAGCAATCACGAGCGGTAGCGGAGCGTTCTGTAAGCTGATGAAGCCGTACCCGTGAGGGGCGGTGGAGGTATCAGAAGTGCGAATGCTGACATGAGTAACGTAAGGGGAGTGAGAGACTCCCCCGCCGAAAGACCAAGGGTTCCTGCTTAAAGTTAATCTGAGCAGGGTTAGCCGGCCCCTAAGACGAGGCGGAAACGCGTAGTCGATGGGAACCACGTTAATATTCGTGGGCCTGGAGGTAGTGACGGATCACACAAGTTGTCCAATCTTATCGGATTGAACGGGCAGCGGAGTGGTTCCAGGAAATAGCTCCTCCTTATAGACCGTACCCGAAACCGACACTGGTGGTCAGGTAGAGTATACCAAGGCGCTTGAGAGAACTATGCTGAAGGAACTCGGCAAATTGCACGCGTAACTTCGGAAGAAGCGTGACCCTTTTCTACGCAAGTGGAGGAGGGTGGCACAGACCAGGGGGTAGCGACTGTTTATCAAAAACACAGGGCTCTGCGAAGCCGCAAGGCGACGTATAGGGTCTGACGCCTGCCCGGTGCTGGAAGGTTAAGAGGAGGGGTGCAAGCTCTGAATCGAAGCCCCAGTAAACGGCGGCCGTAACTATAACGGTCCTAAGGTAGCGAAATTCCTTGTCGGGTAAGTTCCGACCTGCACGAATGGCGTAACGACTTCCCCGCTGTCTCCAGCATAGACTCAGTGAAATTGAATTCCCCGTGAAGATGCGGGGTTCCTGCGGTTAGACGGAAAGACCCCGTGCACCTTTACTATAGCTTTACATTGGCATTCGTAGTGGCATGTGTAGGATAGGTGGTAGGCTTTGAAGCCTGGGCGCCAGCTCAGGTGGAGCCACCCTTGAAATACCACCCTTATTACTATGGATGTCTAACCGCGGCCCGTTATCCGGGTCCGGGACAATGTATGGTGGGTAGTTTGACTGGGGCGGTCGCCTCCTAAAGAGTAACGGAGGCGCGCGATGGTGGGCTCAGAACGGTCGGAAATCGTTCGCTGAGTGCAATGGCATAAGCCTGCCTGACTGCGAGACTGACAAGTCGAGCAGAGACGAAAGTCGGTCATAGTGATCCGGTGGTCCCGCGTGGAAGGGCCATCGCTCAACGGATAAAAGGTACGCCGGGGATAACAGGCTGATGACCCCCAAGAGTCCATATCGACGGGGTTGTTTGGCACCTCGATGTCGACTCATCGCATCCTGGGGCTGGAGCAGGTCCCAAGGGTATGGCTGTTCGCCATTTAAAGCGGTACGTGAGTTGGGTTCAGAACGTCGTGAGACAGTTCGGTCCCTATCTGCCGTGGGTGTAGGAATATTGAAAGGATCTGTCCCTAGTACGAGAGGACCGGGATGGACGGATCTCTGGTGGACCTGTTGTGGCGCCAGCCGCATTGCAGGGTAGCTATATCCGGACGGGATAACCGCTGAAGGCATCTAAGCGGGAAACCCACCTTGAAACGAGTATTCCCTGAGAACCGTGGAAGACGACCACGTTGATAGGCCGGGTGTGGAAGAGCGGCAACGCTTGAAGCTTACCGGTACTAATAGTTCGATAGGCTTGATCGTTCTCATTACTTATATCCATCAAGGCGCAATCCAAAGGATTGTCGCCGACAAAGTCGGATGGTCTACCAGCGCTCACGCATGAGAGGCCCTTACGGGCCAAAGCTTAAGCGAGGGCGCCGGACGACCGGCGACGCGCAGTCGCGCTTGCGGGCTTCGCCCGTCGGCAAAACGCAGACGTCGCCTTGGCACAACAAAGACCAGCGAACAGCCTGGAGAAGCAGCAAATAGGATCCCCTATTGGCTACTCGCTATCGGCTATTCGCTTTAAAAAGCTTCTCGATTGAACATGCGTTTTGCCGACCTGGTGGTTATGGCGGAGCGGCTGCACCCGATCCCATTCCGAACTCGGCCGTGAAACGCTCCAGCGCTGATGGTACTTCGTCTCAAGACGCGGGAGAGTAGGTCGCTGCCAGGTCTGCCAAGCGCATGTTCACCCTCACATCCGGATCAAACCCGGATGGAGCTAATCTTCTCTCTGCGATAAAGGCCCGCCAACGGGACCACGGGCCGCGAAAGCGGCCCTTTCATTTGGTGAGCCATCTACCTATCTGTAGGCCAGCCTATTCCCAGGCTTGCGCTTACGCCCAAGAACGCAAGCAAACGCTTGCTCGTAGTGACGCGGGGTGGAGCAGCCCGGTAGCTCGTCAGGCTCATAACCTGAAGGTCACAGGTTCAAATCCTGTCCCCGCAACCAATTTTATCATAAATCAAT
>NZ_RZRX01000302.1:0-6421 GCF_003997405.1 Mesorhizobium sp. M2A.F.Ca.ET.042.01.1.1 | reverse complement strand
CCTCAGGACGATCTTCGCCTCCTCAGCCTTCCGTCAAGCCGTTGCTCGACCTCTTCCTCGACGTTGTCCAGAAGATAGGACAACAGGTCGTGTCCGATCGATCGCGCGATGTCCTTGGCTTGTTCGACGTGATTGTGGATCTCGCGCAGCGACTGTTCCTCGCAGGTGGCATCCTTCGTCAGATCGACGAACCAACCAGGGTAGAGCGCTGCCTCGCCCACACCGTCTACGTAGCATTGGCCGACGGCCAGGATCTTGCGCAGCCCCATCTTTTCCGACCGGACCCTGTAAACTTCCCTGAAGCCAGATTTGCGTTCTATCGCCTTGCGGATCGCCAATCGGACCCTGGGCCGGTCATCCACATCGATGCTTTGCATGCAGCGTTCCAGCGAGGCGCCATGCGAGAATTCGTCGAGTGTCAGGCCGAAATAATCTGAAAGGTTGGCGTCGCCATAGACACGGTCACGCTTGACGTCCCAGGTCCAGAACCCGTCAATCGGTGGATACCGCATATGCATGTTTCGGCCGTGTTCAGGCGCCGACGTCATGAAAACCGCCCCGTCCGGTTTCAAGATTCGGCAGCACTATGTAGCAAAAAATGAAAGAAACAAAGGTGGCCTTTTGTACAAGGTCTGAAATCATAAGCCTTACTGCCTGTGGCAATTCCGAGCGTCATATTTTGATACAACCAGAAAGCAATGGTCTAAAAAATTTCTTAAGCTTAAAGAATTTTCACTTCGATATTGCAGCTGCAGCTTGGTATTTCACGCGCTGAGCACAAGCGGCCGGCAGGAAAAGCAAACCAAAAGGTTGTATTGCGAAAGAGGGTGGCTAAAAATTCTTGCGTTCCGCAAAGCGGATAAAACGCCATGAATGTCGCTGCCTGAAACGTGCAGGTGACGACTCACGGTGAATGCTGCCGGCGGCTGATTGACCGACAAACCTACCGGTGGTTGAAACAGACGGAGCTTGGAGAAAAGCTTGGCATCTCAATCGGCAGCCAGTCCTTTCCGTGCGGCGCCGGAGGGTTTCCTGAACGGCAGGTCATTGCCGTTCAGACTTAAGTCCGCTGGCAATCCGACCTAGGCTGACCTTTGCCGCGGCTCCGGGTCGATTTCATTGCCGGCGGCCGAATCAACTGCGACCCGGTCATGCTCGAACTGATGCGCCTCGGGGAGGGCCTGCAGCCAGGATTCGCGCCGCCCGATCCAGAGCTCATAGTCCGGCACCAGCCCTTCGGTCGGCGCGACGTCAAGGCTGCCGATCGTGACCTCGACTTCCTCTTCGCCAACGAATGGAACGCGGCTTCCGCAGGTGGGGCAAAAACTTCGAGCGCCATAGGTGCTGGTGATCCCGCTGGCTTCGAACGCTTGAAGCGGCCATACGGCATAGGCATGGAAAGCCGATCCGCTTGTCTTGCGGCAATCCTTGCAGTGGCAGAGGCCGACCCGGCGTGGCTCGCCGGCCACGCGGAACTGCACGCCGCCGCACAAGCAACTGCCGGTGCGCGCGATTTCAGGCATTTGCCGTTCCTCCCGCTGTTACACGCAGAACCAAGTCGGGGCCGGCCAGTTCTGCCGCTGGCCCGTACAACCCATATGGGGTTGCTATGGTTCCGCGCGGGACCGCAAGAGGCGGCTATCGGTCGGGAAGGTCGACCGGCTCCTCGCACCGATAGACGCGGCACTCGCCGTCCTTGGCGGGAACGGTTGTTGATATTGGCACTTCCGGCTAGTCGCACTCATTGCCGAATTGCCGCACGAAGCGGCTATAAGCATCCGGACCGGTGGTCAAAACCACCGCATGGTCGCTTTTGATCAGCGCCTGCGTCTGCGCGCAGGTCATGGCGCGCGTGTCCGGCCGGGCGTGGGCGGCGCTCGCGGCGCACAGCAGCGTGGCGGCGCTCAACAAGTTGCCGGCGAGGCATGCGGTCGACAGGGTTCTCATGGACAGCGGGCTTCGGGGTTTCGGTGCTGAATATGGCTAAAAGACCGCAAGATATTTGAGCAATGATATGATTCCGATGATGATGACGATGATCTGCGCGATCTGTCGCGCGCGGGCATCGAGTGGCAAGCGCTGCACGAGATAGAGCACCAGGATCACCACCAGGAAGGTGATCAGGATGCCGATGAGTACCGATACGCCCATAAGCGAGCCTCCGTTATCGCCAGGATTGCCCCAACCGGGCTGCCCCCAACGTCGCGCCTCTGAAAAAGGTTCCGCTAGGCGAAGTGCAACGGGAAGTATTGAGCAGCGTTGTTCAGCACCTTTGAATATTCAGGATGCGAACATGAAGGACATCATCAGCACCGCGGCCATCATTGCGTCGACCGCGATTGCGATCGCGCTCATGTTTTTGGTCCCGATCAGACTTGAAGCCAATCCTGCGCCGCCGATCGTGTCGTCCCAATCGGCCAAGGCCGAATAGCATCGGCCCGGAGCCGGGTGGAACATGCGCGCCCCTTGCGAGTTGATTTCGTGATGAAAAGCGCCGGCTTGCGCTCAGAGAGAGGAAAAGAACATGGGTCTCGGCACAATTCTTATCATTATTCTGATTCTGGCCTTGCTTGGTGGTTTCAGCGGCCTGGGCGGCGGGCCGTTCTACGGCACGGGCTATTATGGCGGCGGCGGTCTCGGGTTGGTTCTTGTCATCGTCATTATTCTGGTCGTGCTCGGACGGATCTAAGAACGGCCGGACAAATCAAGCCAGCGCGTCCCGGAGTTTCGCCTCCAGTTGCTCCAGCGTGAACGGCTTGGCGATGAAGTGCACATCGTGGTCGAGCACGCCATTGTGCACGACGGCGTTGCGCGTGAAGCCGGTCATGAACACCACTTTCAGGGAGGGGGAGTGCTTGCGAGCCCGTTCGGCGAGTTGCCGGCCATTCATGCCCGGCATTACAATATCCGTCAGCATCAGCGCGATGGCGGCGTTCTGACCGAGTTTCTCCAAGGCTTCGTCACCACCCGCGGCTTCGATGACGGTATAGCCGAGCTCCAGCAAGGCTGCGACCGTCGAAGCACGCACGCGAGCATCGTCCTCGACGAGCAGCACGGTTTCGGTTGCCGGAAAATCGCTCCTGCCGCCGGTCTTTACCGGCGGCGCCGCTTCCTCCGGACCGGTGAAGCGCGGAAGATAGATCCTGATTGTCGTGCCCTCGCCGGGCTCCGAATAGATCTTGACGTGTCCGCCGGATTGCTTGACGAAGCCGAACACCTGGCTGAGACCGAGCCCGGTTCCCTTGGTCGCGGGCTTCGTGGTGAAGAATGGCTCGAAAGCCTTGGCCATGATGTCCGCCGCCATACCCGCGCCGGTGTCCGTTACCGCGATCATGACATACTGACCGGCCTTCACTTCGGGATGCGCCGCCGCATAGGCCTCGTCGAGATGGCAGTTGGCGGTCTCGATGGTGAGCTTGCCCTCTTCATCCATGGCGTCGCGTGCGTTGACCGCCAGGTTGATGATGGCGTTCTCGACCTGGTTCGGGTCGGCATGAGTTTTCCAAAGTCCGCCCGCCAGCACCGTTTCGATCTCGATCGCATGGCCGAGCGTGCGCCGTAAAAGGTTCGACATGCCGGTGACGAGGCGATTGGCATCGACGATCTGCGGCGCCAGCGGCTGCTGCCTGGAAAAGGCAAGCAGCCTGGCGGTGAGGTTGGCGGCGCGTGCCGCGGCATCGGCCGCCGCCTCAACGAAGCTCTGCACGTCATGCTCGCCGCGAGCGAGCTTGCGCTGCGCGAGGTTCATGGCGCTGGTGATGACAGCCAGCATATTGTTGAAATCATGCGCGATGCCGCCCGTGAGCTGGCCCACCGCCTCCATCTTCTGCACCTGGCGAAGCTGCGACTCCGCCTTCTCACGCGTGTCGATCTCGTTCAGCAGCGCCGCGTTCTTGGCGCTCAATGCGTCCTGCGCGGCAGCCACTTCTCGGAAGCGGCGGCTGGACTGGCGGATCGTATAGATGCCGAGCAGAAAGATGCCCAGCAGCGCCGCGAATGAGCCGATGCGCAGCCAGCCTTCGATCTGTTCCATCCGCTCCGCACGGGCAGCGAGGTTCGCACCGTCGATGCGCCGGATCGCATCGATGTTGGCGCGGATCTGGTCCATGTCCAGCTTGCCCCTGCCGCCGCGCACGATGTCCAGCGCTTTCGCCGTGTTGCCCGTGTCGTAGAGCCTGATCGTCTCAGCGAGTTCCGCTTGCTTGCGGGCAAGCGCGTCCTTGATGCCGGCCACCTGCTGCGCCCGATCGCTGCCGACCGGAAACATCTCATCGACGCGCTTGAGCAGCGCCGGCAGCGCCTCGACCGCATGCCGGTATGGCAGCAGATAGTTCTTCTCGCCGGTCAGCAGATAGCCGCGCTGGCCGGTCTCGGCGTCCTGGGCGAGCGAAAGCAGGCTCGAAAGCGTTTGCTGGGCTTCAATCGCTTCACGGCTGGCGTCGCGGTCGGCGATCTGCGCTTCGGCGAGAATGGCGCGCGCGGTTATGATCAGCGCGACAACGGCAAAGCCGGCAAGAAGCGGAAGCGCTTGCCATCGCAGGGCGCGTCGCAGTCGGACGATCATTGCTTTGCGGGGGCCTGAGGAAAATCGTGAAATTCGCCAAGTGGTAGGCGTCGGTGACGCGCAAGGCAATAGCCAGGTCCGGCGGGCTTTGATCACAACAGCCCCGGCGGACCTGCCTATGTCAAACTTTAATGACGGCGGCGTTCGGCCAATGCCAGAATACAGGATTCCGCGGCGGCGGCGCTGTGGTCGATCGGCGGCTGTCGGGTACCGATAGAGCAATTCCAGGAAAAGTGTGAGAGGTTTTCCGTCCGGAATTGCGTAATAACAAAGAGATAGAGCGGTTCGCTGTTTTTCCGTGAAACGGTGAAACGCTCTAGCCGCCGCGCCCGCTGCATTCGAGACAGGCGATGCTGTGTCCTGGGCAGTTAATCCGGTGGGTACCCTCCGGGCAGCAATGGCCGTTGGAGCTTAGCCAGCGCGCGCAAACGAAAACTTTTTTGGCCCCGTGACAGCGGGGGCATTCCTGCGGACGCATCAATTCCTCCCGCGATAGGACGCGATGTTCCGCTTCAACGACCGTGTTCATCCGTTTAGTCCCCCAACGCCTGGATTATCGGTCAGATATGTTAATTCACCGTTCTTTACATTAGGGTTTAGGAATGTGAAAGCCATGAAAGCGCCATCACGCTTTGCTGCGCTTGCACACTTTCCCTTTCCGCCGCCCTTGTTAAATGTGAGGCCGAGCCGTCCTCCGGCCGATTCTGGCGGACAGGGCAGGCAACGGGAACCTTCTTGCAATGACATGGACCGGCGCGGGCGCGCTCTTCATCCTCGTGCTTACCTATGCCGGCGTCGCGGTTGGCCGCATTCCTGGGCTGCGGCTTGACCGCGCCGGGATCGCGCTGCTCGGCGGTGCCGCCATGATCACCATCGGTGCGATCAGCATCGAGGATGCCTACAAGGCCATCAATTTCGACACGATCACGCTGCTCCTCGGCATGATGATTGTGGTCGCGCATCTGAAGGTTTCGGGCGCGTTTCGGGCGCTTGGCGGCTTTGCCATCGAACACGCCCATGCGCCCTTCATGCTTCTGGTCATGGTGACGCTGTTGACCGGCGTGCTCTCGGCCTTCCTGGTCAATGACGCGATCTGCCTGGTGATGGCTCCGATCGTCGTTCATGTCACCCGCGTCATCAACCGCAACCCGGTGCCCTACCTCATCGCCACCTGCACCGCCTCGAACTGCGGCAGCGTCGCCACCATCACCGGCAACCCGCAGAACATGGTGATCGGCGCGCTGTCCGGCATTTCCTATCCGGCCTTCACGCTGGCGCTCGCGCCGGTGGCCCTGTTCGGCCTGCTCTGCGTCATCGTCATCATACGCATCATCTACCGCGCCGAATTCTCCCGCCCCGCCGAACTCAGCCCGGAAGTGTATCGAGGGCGCATGCTGCCCGGACAGGTGCTGAAGGCCACCATCGTCTGCGTGCTGCTGGCGCTCGCCTTCTTCGCCGGCGTTCCCGTCGCCAAGGCGGCGCTGATTGCCGGCGCTTTCCTGCTGGTCACCCGGGCCATCAAGCCTCGGCGCATCTATCGCGAGATCGACGGGCCGCTGCTCTTCATGTTCGCCGGCCTGTTCGTCGTGGTGGCTGGCGCCGAGCGCACGCTGCTCACGCCCGACATGATCGCCTGGGCGAAGAACATCGGCCTCGACGATGTCTGGCGGCTTTCGGGCTTCACCGCGGTGCTCTCCAACATCATGAGCAATGTGCCGGCGGTGCTGGCGCTCCGTCCCTTCATTCCCGGGCTGGAGAACCCGGAGCGCGCCTGGCTGGTCGTGGCGATGAGCTCGACGCTGGCCGGCAATTTCACGCTGCTCGGCTCGGTCGCCAACCTGATCGTCGCCCAGCAGG
>NZ_RZRX01000301.1:0-6496 GCF_003997405.1 Mesorhizobium sp. M2A.F.Ca.ET.042.01.1.1 | reverse complement strand
GAACTACCCGACCGCCATGCTCGGCTACCTGGTCACCTCGCCGCTTGCAGCGGGCAATGTGGTGATCTTCAAGCACTCGCCGCAGACGCCGTTGATCGCGGAGCTTGCCGAGGAGGCTTTTCGCGCCGGCGGCGGACCGGAAGGCGTGTTCCAGAGCCTGCATCTCGACCATCCGGACGCCGAGCGGCTGATCGCTTCCGGCGTTTTCAACGCGGTCAATTTCATCGGCTCGGTCAATGGCGGCCGGCGCGTGCATGCGGCGGCGGCCGGCACCTTCACCCAGCTGCATCTGGAACTCGGCGGCAAGGATCCGACCTATGTGCGCGCCGACGCCGACCTCGAAGCGGCGGTTCCGCTGATCGCCGAAGGCACCTATTCCAACGCCGGCCAGTCCTGCTGCTCGGTCGAGCGCATCTATGTCGATCGCCTGATTCACGACCGCTTCGTCGAGGCGCTAGTCGCCGAGACGGCGAAATGGTCGATCGGCCATCCGATCGGCGAAAAGCCGATGGTCGGCCCGGTGGTGCGCGCGGTTGCTGCCGACACCATCCGCGGCCTCACCGAAAGCGCAGTGCAAGCAGGGGCGAAGCGCCTGATGCCACAGGAAGGCGCCCTCAAGGCGGCAAGCCTCGGAACCGCCTATGTCGCGCCGGAGGTGCTGACCGGCGTCGATCACAGCATGCAGATCATGCGCGACGAGCTGTTCGGGCCGGTGGCCTGCGTCCAGGCGGTTGGCGGCGACGACGAGGCGATCCGGCTGATGAACGACAGCGACTACGGCCTCAGCGCCTCCATCTGGACACGCGATGTCGAGCGCGGCGTGACCTTGCTCGACGAGGTCGAGGCCGGCACGGTCTATCTCAACCGCTGCGACCACGCCGACCTCTATCTACCCTGGGGCGGCATCAAGAATTCCGGTCTCGGACGCACCAATGGACGCGCCGGCCTGATCGAGGCGACGGCGGCGAAGGCTTACCATGTCCGCTCCGTCATCGCCTGAGCGCCAAGGGCATCCGGTCGTGCTGGACCTTGAAAAGCTGGGCGATGCGGCCGTTGCTGCGCTTGCAGCGGCCGGCGTGGAGCGGTTGCTGCCGGATGCAGCCAGCCCCTATCTCCTGATCGCCGAGCATGCCGGCAATGTCGTGCCGGGGCCGTGGCGAGATCTTGGCCTGGCGGAGCCCTATCTGGGCACGCATTTCGCGGTCGACCTCGGGGTCGATGCGCTGACGCGGCGGCTCTCGCGAACACTGCGCGCGTCGGCGGTGATCGCGCACTATTCGCGGCTGTTCCTTGACTATAACCGCCCCGCCGAGGAGTGGGATTTCATGCGGCCGGACCTCGGCGGCATCCCGGTGCCAAGCAATCTGGCGGTCGACGCGGCGGATGCGAGGCTGCGCAAGCTTGTCGCCTGGGCGCCGGTCGAACGGGCGATCGTCGAAGCCGCCGCCGGCAGGCGCGCGCTGATCTCGGTGCACTCCTTCACGCCGGTCATGGCCGGGGTGAAGCGCAATGTCGATATCGGCGTGCTGTGGCGGGAACAGTCGCCCTTCGTCAATTCGGTGCTGAAAACGCTGGGCGCACAGGGCGCGGAAGCAGGCTTCAGGATTGGTGACAACGAACCCTATGATTGGCGCCAGGCCGTCGGCTACACGCTGAACCGGCACGGGCTGCAGCAGGGCCGGCCCTGCCTCTATCTCGAGGTCCGCAACGACCTGCTTGCCGATCCGGAAAATTTCGAACGCGTCGGCCGCCTTCTTGAAAATGCCTTTGCCACCGTCGCGATATCCCTATGGCCGCAATCAGCCGTAGCCGTCTAAAGGCTGGACGCTCATATGGCGGAACGCTAGAGCGTTTCACCGTTTCACGGAAACGGCGAACCGCTCTATCTCATTGTTTTTGCGCAATTCCGGACGGAAAACCGCTCACACTTTTCCTGGAATTGCTCTAGAGCTTGTCAAATTGGAAACACGACAGCCAAGGGCGTGGACGATGCACGGCAATGTGGGCAGCAAGATCCGCGACGCGCGCAAGCAGCAGAACATCACCTTGCGCGACCTTAGCGAGCGCTCCGGCCTCTCCGTTTCGCAGCTCTCGAAGCTGGAGAACGGCAAGGCGAGGCTGACCGTCGACATCGCGCTGATGATAGCCGGCGTGCTGCATGTGCCGGTGGCCTCCTTCCTGTTCAGCCCGAAGCCCGGACCGCAGGCGCGCCGCTCGATCACGCGCGCCGGCAGCGGCATTCTGCATGAAGGCAACGCCATGGAATTCGAGGTCTTGTGCAGCGATTTCCGCGACAAGACCAACATTTTCTGGCGCGTCACGCTGCGCGCCAGAAGTTTTGAGGAAAACGGCGGCTGGCGCAGCCATTCGGGTGAGGAGTTCATCCATGTGCTGAGCGGCAGCCTGCAGCTGCACACGCTCCATTACGACCCGACAGTGCTGCAGCCAGGCGACAGCATCCTGTTCGACGGCGAGATGCAGCACGCCTATGTCGCGCTCGGTGACAAACCCGTCATCATGCTGATGTCGAACACGGTGCCGCGTGACGGGCTGGCGCCAGGAGCAGGCGTCTGACCACACGACCTTCCGTCAAGAATTTTTCTAAAATGGAAAAAAATGCTTGTTATGGAAAAGTCGGAGGACTAGCATCCTTTTGACCGGCCGACAGGAGAACAGCCAGCGGCCGGAATGGGAGAAATGACCGATGCTGTCGGTTGAGGCAGTCAGCAAAACATTCGGCGGCGTGCAGGCGTTGCGCAGCGCCTCGCTGACCTGCGAGGCCGGCGAGATCCTCGGCCTCATCGGTCCGAACGGCGCCGGCAAGTCCACCCTCGTCAACGCCATCTCCGGCGTGCTCAAGCCGGACAGCGGCAGCGTGCGCCTGGCGGGCGAGGAGATCACCGGCCGCGGCCCGGAGCATTGCGCGCGGGCAGGGGTCGGCCGCACCTTCCAGACCATCAGGCTGTTCAAGGATCTGACGGTACGCCAAAACGTCGAGGTGGCGCATATCACCTGCCGCGCGGTGCGCCCCGATGCCGCCAAGCGGATCGGCGTCGATCAGCTGCTGCAGCAATATGAGCTGGCGGGCTTCGCCCACAGCCCCGCCGGAACGCTGCCCTATGGCAGCCAGCGCCGGCTCGAGATCGCCCGCGCGCTGGCGCTGGGGCCGTCGCTCCTGCTGCTCGACGAGCCGGCGGCCGGGCTCAACGAGGCCGAGTCGGAAACGCTGGCGATGGCGATCGAGGGCATCCGTCGCGACGTCAGCTGCGCGACCATCGTCATCGATCACGATCTGCGCTTCATCAACCGGCTCTGCGACCGGCTTTGCGTGATGGACCAGGGCCAGGTGATCGCTTCGGGCGAGACGGAAGACGTGTGGCGCGATCCGCGCGTCATCGAGGTCTATGTCGGGCAGTCGGAAACAGCCTGAAGGCCCGGAAGAACAACCACAATGAGAGGAAGCAGGGGTAGAATGGAAAAGATTTTGCTGGGAGCGGCGGTGCTGACCGTGGGGCTGCTGCAGGCAGGGCATGCGGGCGCGGCCGATCTCAAGATCGGGCTTGCGGTCGCCATGACCGGCGCCTACGCGCCCTATAGCGAGGCCGAGGGCGCGCGCTGCATGGCCGACAGGTTGAACAAGGCTGCGGGCGCCAACGACCCCAAGGTCGAGCTGATGATCGAGGACAACCGGTCCGATCCGCAGCTTTCGGTCTCGCTCGGCCAGAAATTCCTCGATGCCGGCGCGCAGGTCATCACCGGCGTGCCGTTCCCGGATGCGCTGATCCCGATGGCGCAGACTGCTCAGCCATATGGCGCCACCGTGTTCTCGGCGCCGAACACGCAGCTCGAAATGCAGCAGGCCGGGCTCGACAATTTCATCGCCGGCGCCGTGCCAGATCCGATCAACGCCTCGGCCACCGCGAACGCGCTTTACGGCAAGGGGGCGCGGACCGTGGCGCTGATGGTATCGCCCGATGCCGGGTCCTACTCGGAGAAGCTGCCGGAGTGGTTCGGCGAGGTGTTCGAGCATCTCGGCGGCAAGGTGGTCGGCAAGTTCAACTATTCCTACGGCACCACCGACTGGTCGCCGCAGATCGCCTCGATCAAGGCCCTGCCGCAGAAGCCGGACGCGATCCATATCTGCGCCGTGCTGCCCGATGTCGGCATCCTAATCCGGCAATTGCGCGCCAATGGCTATGACGGCTGGGTGGCGGGCTGCGACGCTTTCGACGACAAGTCGCTGGAAGGCACCGTCGGCGATCCGAAGTCGCTGGAAAAGGTGATGTTCGCGACCCATGGCGCGACCGGCGTCGACGGCCCGATCGACAAATTCCTCGCCCAGTGCAAGGCCGACGGCTACAAGATCAACGGCATCTTCGACGCGCTCGGCGCCGACATGGTGCAGATCAGCTATGAAGCGGCGAAGAAGGCCGGCACCGTCGACCCTGCCGCCTTGCGCGAGGCGATCCGCGCGCCGGGCGGCTATCCGGGCACGACTGCGCCGACGATCTCCTTCGCCGAGAAGAAGGGCTATCCGGTGAAGGCCGTTCCAGTGATGGGCTTTGCCGACGGCAAGCGGGTGCTGATCACCGACACGCCGCCGACCTTCGTTCCGGCGCTGAACTAAGCGGGGCGGGAAGACGTGCTGAAGGTCGAGAAGCTTGTCGTGCGCTATGGCGCCGTCATGGCGGTGCGCGAGCTGTCGCTGGAGGTCGGACAGGGCGAGCTGGTCGCCCTGCTCGGACCCAACGGCGCCGGCAAGAGCTCGACCATCAACGCGCTGACCGGGCTGGTCACGCCGGCTTCGGGGCGTGTCGTGCTTGAAGGCAAGGACATCTCGCATGTCCGCACCGAGGACCGCATCCGCGCCGGGCTGACCTCGACGCCGGAAGGCCGGCACATCTTTGCCAACTTAAGCGTCGGCGAAAACCTGCGGCTGGGGGCGGCGACACGGCGCGACCCTGCCGGGGTGCGCCAGGACATCGAGCGGTTCCTGTCGCTGTTCCCGGTGCTTTCCGAGCGCTATGGCCAGGCGGCCGGCACGCTCTCGGGCGGCGAGCAGCAGATGCTGGCGATCGCCCGGTCGCTGATGTCGCGGCCGAAGCTGTTGCTGCTGGACGAGCCGTCGCTGGGGCTGGCGCCAAAAATCGTGGCGCGCATCTTCGATTTCATCGGCGAGCTCAAGGCGCAAGGGATGACGCTGCTGGTGGTCGAACAGAACGCCAGGCAGGCGCTGCGCTTCGCCGACCGCGTCTATGTCGTGAGCTCGGGCACGCTGCGCTATGACGGACCGCCGGCCAAGCTCGCCGACGAGCACGGCCTGTTCAACCTCTATATCGGCGGGTAGGCGGCGATGGACTACGCTCTGCAGCAACTCCTCAACGCGCTCGCCTTCGGCGCGGAATATTCGCTGGTGGCGCTCGGGCTGGCCGTCGTCTTCTCGATCATGGGGCTGGTCAATTTCGCGCATGGCGAGATCATCGGCGTCTCGGCGTACAGCGTGTTCCTGGCTGCCGCGCTCGGGCTTACCTCGCCCTTCGTCGCGGTGCTGCTTGCCGTCGGCATGGCGGCGCTGGCGGCGGTGGTGTTCGAGCGCGTCGCCTTCCGCCCGGTGCGCTACGCGCCGACCACGACCGGACTGCTCACCGCCTTCGGTGTGTCGATCGTGGTGCAGAACCTTTTCATGCTTCTGATCTCGCCCAAGCCGCAGTCGGTCTCGGTGCTCAACGGCTTGAATCAGATGTGGTTCTTCGGTCCTTTCGCCGTGTCGTCACTGCAGGTGATGGAGCTGATCGTGTCGGGCCTGACCATCCTGGCCCTGGTGCTCTTCCTCAACCGCTCGACGCTTGGGCTCGCCATCCGCGCCGCCTCGCGCGACTTCGCCACGGTGCGGCTGATGGGGATCAAGGCAAATCGCGTCATTGCCACGGCGTTCGCGATTTCCGGCGCGCTGGCGGGCATCGCCGCCGTCTTCATCCTGGCGCGGCGCGGCAGCGTCTCTCCCGATCTCGGCTTCGGCCTGGTGCTGAAGGCCTTCGTCGCCTGCGTTATCGGCGGCTTCGGCTCGTTGCCGGGTGCCGCCGTCGGCGGCATGCTGCTCGGCTTCATCGAAGTCGGCCTGCTCGTCGCGCTGCCGCAGGAATATGCGGGCTTCAAGGACGCGCTCACCTACGCCATCATCGTCGCACTGCTCGTCTACCGGCCGGAAGGGCTGCTCGGCCAGCGCATCGAACTCGGCGATAAGGAGATCTGACGTGGCAGGCTCCGAATTGTCGCAAGCAGTTGAACAGATGGCGGCTCCGGTGAGCACAGCGCAGCCCGGCAATGCGGTTGTCCGCTCGCTGGTCGGCGGTCTGGTGACGGCGCTCCCGGTGCTGGTGATCGGGCTTCTGGTGCTGAATTTCGCGCCGACCTACTACACCTTCCTGGCGCTCGGCGCCTTCGTGAACCTGATCGTGGTGGTCGGCCTGCAGGTGTTCATGGGCAATTCCAACAT
>NZ_RZRX01000300.1:0-6597 GCF_003997405.1 Mesorhizobium sp. M2A.F.Ca.ET.042.01.1.1 | reverse complement strand
CAGGGCAGTGACTTCCCCTGGCCAGATCATCTGCGATCTTGGCGGGCTTGCCCAAATCGAGGAGATCGATCCGTTCGCGCGGGTGGCGGTCGTGCAGGCGGGGATGACGCTGGGGGCGCTGCAGGAGGCTGCGGCTGTGCATGGGCTCGACCCGGGCATCGACCTTGCCGCGCGCGGCAGCGCCACCATCGGCGGCATGGTTTCCACCAATGCCGGCGGCATCATGGCCTTTCGCAACGGCACGATGCGCCATCGCGTGCTCGGCCTTGAAGCCGTGCTGCCGGACGGGCGGGTGTTTTGCGACCTCACAAGGGTGCCGAAGACCAGCGCCGGCTATGATTTGAAGCATCTCTTCATTGGGGCTGAGGGCACGCTTGGCATCGTCACGCGCGTGGCGGTACGGCTCGATCCAGTGGCCGGCGCCAACGCCACGGCGCTGGTCGGTGTGCCGGATGCGGCCAGCGCCCAGCGCATCGTGCGGCATTTTCTTGGCTCAACCAGCGCGCGGCTCAGCGCCGCCGAAATCCTGTGGCGCAATTTCGCTTCGCTGATGCGGCGGGGGCTGGGCTATGCGCCCGGGCAGCTGCCGCTCGATGCGCCCTGCCTGCTGGTGCTGGGGCTCGGTGCCGACAGTGTCGAAGCGGCCAGAGGGGTGCTGGAGGACGGGCTGGCGGCGATCTGGGAAGAGGCCGGCATCGTGGACGGGCTGGTCGCGAGCTCCGAGGCGCAAGCCGCCCAGATGTGGCGGCTGCGCGAGGAGACAGAGCATATCGAGCGCGCGCACCCCATGGCGCCCTCCTTCGACGTGTCCGTGCCGGGCGGCGCGCTGGACGCCTATGTGGCGCGCATCGAGGCCGGGCTGAAGCGGATCGACGCCGCCTACGCGCCCTATGTCTACGGCCACCTCGCCGACGGCAATCTGCACATCTCGATCAATTGCGACGGCCCGCTTCCGCATGAGCGGCACGCGGCAATCGAGGAGGTGCTTTATGAGGGCCTGCGCGAAGCCGGCGGCTCGTTCTCGGCCGAGCATGGGGTCGGGCTGGAGAAGCGCGAGGCCTATGAGCGGCATGCGGACCCGGTGAAGCGGGATTTGGCGAAGGCGATCAAGGCGTTGATCGACCCGGGTCATGTGATGAATCCGGGGAAGGTCGTGGGGTGAAGGCTCTTTTCCTCGCCCCCATAAATGGGGGAGAGGTGGCTCGGCGAAGCCGAGACGGAGAGGGGGAGCGCCGACGTTGAAGGACGCGTGCCAGCCCGCCAGCGCCGAAGGCCCCTCTCCGGCCGCTTCGCGGCCACCTCTCCCCACTTCGTGGGGCGAGGAAACGCGAACCGCTAGGCGCCGGCGCCCTACTCGCATTGCCGGCGCGGGCCGCCGTCGAAGGGCTGGTAGCTGTTGTCGCTTGGATCGTAGGAGCGGTAGCGGCTGAAGCAGTAGTCGACATGGTCGGCCGAGACCTGCCGGCCGGAGGCCTGGGCGGCCTCCGCCTCGGGCGAGATCTCCTCCGGCGGGCCGCCATAGGTGGTGGCGTAGCCGTCGCCGGACGGGGCGTAGCCCTGCATCTCGGCCTGGTCGTCGCTCGTCTCGTTGATCCGGTCGCCGGCCGTGGCGGCCTGCCGGTCGTTAGCGCCCAGATCGCTTTGGCTAGTCGAGGCGGCGCGGTCGCCGGGATCGTAATAGGGCGAGATGCAGGGGCGCAGCTCGCCGCTGTAGGAGCGGTAGCTGTTTTCGTCCGGGCGATAGCTGCGATAGCGCGTCGCGCACCATTGCAGATGGGCGACAGGCAGTTGCCGCTCAGCCTGCTGGCCGGCCGGCGCCGGTTGCTGGGCCGCGTTGGCGTCAGGCGCGGGCTGACCGGGCGCGGAGACGCCCGGCAATGGCTGCAGCTTCGGCTGTGCTGGCGCCGCGAGTGCCGCGGCCTGGGTGGCGCCACCCGCCCTAGCTGGTTCGCCAGGGGCCGGCTCGCCGCCCGCCTTGGCGGGCGCGGCCTGCTGGGCGGGAATGCGCTCGAGATTCTGCTTCTGCGGATCGACCGGCTGCGCGTCCTTCGTCCAGAGCTCGGAAACGCCGATCGTGGGCGTTGCCTGGCGCACCGGCTTGGCGGCCAGCATCCAGGTGGCGAAGGCAAGCCCGCTGGCGAACACGGCCAAGGTCAGCACGAACCCACCGGCAATTCCCAACAAAGCCTTCACGCGGCGCTCCTTCAGTCCCCGCTCATAGAATGCGGGGCGCGAGATGGAGTTCCTTCTGCTGCGCAATGGGGGCCAAAGTCGGGCGGGCAAGCGCCGTCGCCGAAAGCCGGCAAGACAGATACGGCGTCAGTCCCCGCCAACCACTTCCGTGTATTCCCGCACCTTGCCGTCCTGGCCCCTGATCAGCCAGGTTCCGCCCTCGCATCCCTCGATATGGCTCGCCGCCAGCGGCACCTTGCCGCCGCCGTCCGGCAGGTCGATGACATAGGTCGGGTTGCAGATGCCGGAGAGCCGCCGGCGCAGTTCCGCCACCAGCGCCTGGCCCTCGGCGATCGTGGTGCGGCGGTGCGCCATGCCGCGCGCGAGATCGCCGTGGTGGAGGTAGTAGGGTTTCACGCCGAGACGGTACATCAGCTCGCGGCAGAGCTCCTCCAGCACCTCGACCTGATCGTTGACGCCTTTCAGCAGAACGCTCTGGTTGAGCAGCACGAAACCCGCCTGCCGCATCGCGTGGCAGGCTTCCTCCGCCGCGTCGGTGAGCTCACGCGGATGGTTGAAGTGGGTCACCACGCTCACCATCAGCCGGCCCTGCAGCGCCTCGACCAGGCCGGGCGTGATGCGCGACGGCAGCGCCACCGGCACGCGGGTGTGGATGCGCAGGAGCCTGAGATGCGGGATCGCCTCCAGGCGGGCGCGGATCTCGGCCAGCGCCTTGTCGGGCAGCGACAGCGGATCGCCGCCGGTCAGGATCACCTCGCGGATTTCCTTGTGCCCGGCGATGTAGGCCAGCGCCGGCTCCAGCGCCTCCCGCGTATAGCCGCGGCCGATCGAGGTCAGCGACTCCTTCCTGAAGCAGAAACGGCAATAGACGGCGCATTGATAGGTGGGGAACAGAAGCACGCGGTCGGCATGGCGGTGCGTCAGCCTGGGAACGGGGCTGAAGGCGTGGTCGCCGATCGGATCGTCGAGCTCGCCTTCGACAGCGACCAGCTCGTCCGGCGACGGGATCACCTGGGCGCGGATCGGATCGTCGGGGTCGGTCCAGTCGATCAGGTCGAGATAGGGTTTTGGCACGCGCACCTTGTGGGCGGCGGCGGCCTCCTGCGCGGCGGCGCGCTCGGCCGGCGAGAGCGGCAGCGGGACAAGATCGCGGACATGGCGCACGCCGGCACGGACATCGTCCTGCCAGGCGGCGTCGGCGGCCGGTTGTTTGAGATCGGTGGTCATGGACATCCCGGAACAGATTTGCGCGGGATATCGGATGGATGGCGCACGGCGTCAACCGCGCGGTTGACGCAGAGCCAAGCACGTTACCCGGCCGCGTCTCATTCCTTCGCGCCCCCCTCTGTCCTGCCGGACATCTCCCCCACTTGGGGGGAGATCGGATGTCGCGCCGGGTTTCGCCAATCGCGGATGTTTGTAATGAAGGGCCGGCGCTGAAGCCGCCAATCTCCCCCCTTGTGGGGGAGATGTCCGGCAGGACAGAGGGGCGCCGTGGAGCGCGACCTCACTCGCTTACCAGGGCTCATCGACTTTCGCCGCAATCGACCAGCGCCCTCTTTTCAGGCAATCTCCCTCGGGCGGCGATCATGGGGAGATGATCCGCCGCCCCAGGGAGGACTGCCATGACCGATATGCCGGCGCTGCCGCGCTACGAAGATGCCGTCGAGCGCTTCCGCATCGAGGACGAGATCGCGCGGCTTCACGGCGATCCGGCCACCGGCATCAACGCCTATGTCGAATGCTGCGGCCGCTACACAGGCGAAAACCGGCTGGCGCTGCGCGCGATCTCGGCCGGCGGCGAATTGCGCGAATATTCCTTCGACGGCCTCGCCGACATGTCGGGCCGCGTCGGCACCCTGCTCAAAAGTCTCGGCGTCGGCCCTGGCGATGTCGTGGCCGGCATGCTGCCGCGCATTCCAGAACTCGTGGCGCTGATCCTCGGCACATGGCGGATCGGCGCCGTCTACCAGCCTTTGTTCACCGCCTTCGGACCGAAGGCGATCGAGCATCGCCTGAGCTACAGCAAGGCGAAGCTGGTGGTGACCAACCCCGCCAACCGCCGCAAGCTCGATGAGGTGGAGAACCATCCGCGCGTCGCCACCATCCTCGCCCCCGGCGAGACGGTGCCCGATGGCGACATCGATTTCCGCGCGGCGCTCGCCGCCGCCTCCCCAGCCTGCGCGCCGGTGATGCGCAAGGGCTCGGACCTGTTCATGATGATGTCGACCTCCGGCACCACCGGGCACCCGAAAGGCGTGCCGGTGCCGCTCAGCGCGCTTCTTGCCTTCGGCGCCTATATGCGCGACGCGATCGGACTTCGCCCCGACGACGTCTTCTGGAACATCGCCGACCCCGGCTGGGCCTACGGGCTCTACTACGCCATCACCGGGCCTTTGCAGTTGGGCATCGCCACCACCTTCTATGAAGGCGCCTTCAACGCCAAATCGACCTATGACATCATCGAGCGGCTGGGCGTCACCAGCCTTGCCGGCTCGCCGACGGCCTACCGCCTGCTGATGGCGGAAGGGCCCGAGGCGGCCGCCCGCGTCCAAGGAAAACTGCGGGTGGTGAGCAGCGCCGGCGAGCCGCTCAACCCGGAAGTGATCCGCTGGTTCGACGCCCATCTCGCCGCGCCCATCCACGACCATTACGGCCAGACCGAGAACGGCATGATGGTCAACAACCATCACGGGCTCAGGCATCCGGTACGCGCGGGCTCGGCCGGTTTCGCCATGCCAGGCTACCGCATGGTGGTGCTGGACGACGAAGGCAACGAGCTCGGCCCCAACCAGCCGGGCGTGGTCGCTGTCGACATCGCCAACTCGCCGCTGCGCTGGTTCGACGGCTACCACCAGGCGGAAACGCCGGCGATTTCCGGCGGCTATTATCGCACCGGCGACACGGTGGAGTATGAGCCGGATGGCTCGGTCTCCTTCATCGGCCGGGCCGACGACGTCATCACCTCGTCCGGCTACCGCATCGGGCCTTTCGATGTCGAAAGCGCGCTGATCGAGCACCCGGCGGTCAACGAGGCGGCGGTGGTCGGCGTGCCCGATCCGCAGCGCACCGAGATCGTCAAGGCCTTCGTGGTGCTGGCGCCCGCTTACAAAGGCAGCGAGGCGCTGGCCGAGGAGCTCGCCCAGCATGTGAAGAAGCGGCTCTCGGCGCATTCCTATCCGCGCGAGGTCGAGTTCGTGAGCGAGCTGCCGAAGACGCCGAGCGGCAAGATCCAGCGGTTCCTGTTGCGGAAAGCGGAGGTGGAGAAGCGCAAGGCATAAGGCGCAGAGGCGGGAACTGCTGATCTCCCCCCTGTGGGGGAGATGTCCGGCAGGACAGAGGGGGGCGCTGTCCCGCCGACGTATCGGTACTTGGATCGGCATCCCAGCGCTTCGTCATCCTCGGGCTTGACCCGAGGATCCATGCCGTGACCTTCTCCGGAGGACGCAGCGGAGCAGAATTCTGAACCGTTGCAACACCTTAGCGTCACGGCATGGATCCTAGGGTCTGCGCTGCGTCGCTTCGCTCCTTGCTTCGCCCTAGGATGACGACCTCAATGGTTTGCGTTCCTTCGCGCCCCCCTCTCCCCTGCCGGGCATCTCCCCCACGAGGGGGGAGATTGGCAGCTTTAGCGGCAGCGCCTAAGTCTTTTTTTAGCCCAATCTTGCCTGCAAGACATGCATACGGTTTTGGGCGAAACGGGGCACATCATGCGGCTGGTCTTGACACTTCTCCTCGCGCTGGCAGGCAGCACGGCACTCGCTGCCTCGCCGGAAGACGATTATATCGCGGCGCGCGACAAGGCGATTGCCGACATCACCGCGCAGGTAAGCGCGAACACGGCCATCGAAACCATCGATGCGCAGAACGAAAAGGCGCTGGCCGACCTGCAGCAGCGTCTCGCCGCCATTCTCGGTCCGCTTTCGGTCAAGGGTTTTCCGGCGACCGGCACCAACAACATCGAAAGCCTCAACGCTTCCGATATCGGCTACGGCATGCTCGACGGGCTGCGCTATGCCCAGAGCGACGACGGCCCGAGCATCGTCGTCTCGACGCGCGGGCTGACCGAACGCTGGCTCAAGTCCAAGTCGACCGAGGCGGAAGCGGATTTCAAGCTGCCAACCGACATCGGCGCGGCGCTGAAGCTCGACAGCTTCTACACCCAGGCCATCGGCAGCGACGCCGCCTTCTCGGGCACGCTCGACTTTCCGCTGAAGAAACCCGACGGCGCCGACATGGTGGTGGCCCGGCTCGGCGGCTGGACGCAGGATGTCGGGCCGATCTACGAGCAGCATGTCGTGGTGGCGGTCGTCAAGGGCGGCCGCGTGCTGATTGCCGCGGCGCCCGCCTCGCCCGCCGTGCCGACGCTCTGTCTCTTATACACCTCTGACGCTGCCGACGCTA
>NZ_RZRX01000002.1:0-88166 GCF_003997405.1 Mesorhizobium sp. M2A.F.Ca.ET.042.01.1.1 | reverse complement strand
TCCTGCTCCAGCATCTGCGCGCGCGCCTCCGAGCCGATCACCGACTGGAAGTCGCGCACCATCTCCGGATAGGGATGCGGGCCGGCGGCGGTGCCGATCAGGTAATAGGTGTCCTCGACATTGGTGACCCAGTCGCGCAGGGCTTCGTTCATGGCGTCCTTCAGCGTGCCGTGGCCGGCGGTGACCGGCCGCACCTCGGCGCCGAGCAGCTTCATGCGGAAGACGTTGGGGCTCTGGCGGGCGACGTCGGTGGCGCCCATGTAGACGACGCAAGGGTAGCCGAAGCGCGCCGCGACGGTTGCCGAGGCGACGCCATGCTGGCCAGCGCCGGTCTCGGCAATGATGCGCTTCTTGCCCATGCGCTTGGCAAGCAGGATCTGGCCGAGGCAATTGTTGATCTTGTGCGAGCCGGTGTGATTGAGGTCCTCGCGCTTGAAATAGACCTTGGCACCGCCGAGATGTTTCGTCAGCCCTTCCGCGAAATAGAGTTTTGACGGCCGCCCGGCATAGTGGGTGGAGAGGTTCTGCAGCTCGGCCTTGAATTCCGGATCGTTCTTGGCGTGGTTCCACTGCTCCTCGAGGTCAAGGATCAGCGGCATCAGCGTTTCGGCGACGAAGCGGCCGCCGAAAATGCCGAACATGCCCTGCTCGTCGGGTCCGGTGCGGAAGGAATTGGGCATAGCCGGCTTGTTCATCGCCGATCTCTCCTTGACTTGGTGAGCATGTCCTTGTCGGAAAACCGGATTCCACTTTTCCGGGACATGCTGCATTTTAGTTTCGAGCATGTCCTTGTCGGAAAACCGGATTCCACTTTTCCGGGACATGCTCGGGTTTGAGCCTGCTCAGGCGGCGCGGTCGTCGCGCGCGGCCCTGACGGCCCGGAAAAACTGCTCGATCAGCGCCGGATCCTTGACGCCCGGAGCGCGTTCCACACCGGACGAGACGTCTATTCCGGGAGGGTTCGCCAGTCTCAGGGCATCGCCGATATTGGCGGCGTTGAGCCCTCCGGAAAGCATGTAATCGAGCCCGGCGTCAAGGCCGGCAAGGATGCGCCAGTCGAAGGCGACGCCATTGCCGCCCGGCAGTTGCGATCCCTTGGGCGGCTTGGCGTCGAACATGAAACGATCGGCAATCTCGACGAACGGCTTTACACGCTCGAGGTCGGCTGTCTCGCTGACGGAAAACACCTTCATGACAGGCAGGCCGTAACGCGCCTTGAGTTCCGCCACGCGCTCAGGCGTTTCCGAACCGTGCAGTTGCAGCATGTCCGGCTGCATCTTGGCGACGATCTCGTCCAGGAAGGCATCATCGGCGTCGACCGTGACGGCAACCGCCGAGGCCTTGCCGCGCGCCGCTTCGCGCAGGCGCCCGGCCTCGGCGGGCTCGACATAGCGCGGGCTTTTGGGGAAGAAGATAAAGCCGACATGGCTGGCGCCGCCGGCAAGGGCGGCGGCCATCGCGGCGTCGGTCTTCAATCCGCAGATCTTGATGTCGAGCGTCATGGCGCGGGCTTGGCACGAAAAGCCGCGAGAGTCGAGAAAAAGCATGCTGTTGCCACCACGGCGGAAAACGCTACCTTCATATAGGGACCACAGGCGAGAGCAGGATAATCATGGCCGACCGGACCGTCGCCGAACTCCGACAAAAGATCGCGCAGGCACGCGAGGTGATCGCGCATCTGATCGACAAGGCCGCCGTCAACGGCGCCGAGGCGCACCGGGCGCTGGAGTATTTCAGCAGCGACGCCTTCGACCGGGATTTCCTGCCCTGGCCGCATATCGAGGAAGGGCTGCGGCCCGAGGAGCTGAACGCGGCGAATGATGATTGAGGGAGTGCGTGAGGCGAGGCAACTACGCGGTCGTCATCCTAGGGCGGAGCGACGCGGAGCGGCGCGCAGACCCTAGGATCCATGCCGTTACATCAGCCGAAAGGTGCACCGGCGGAGAATGTTCTCTTTTTCGTTCAACGACATAGCATCGCTTGCACCGCTGCGGCGCCCGCACGTCACGGCATGGATCCTCGGGTCTGCGCGCGTCGCTTCGCTCCTTGCTCCGCCCGTGGATGACGAAGTTGAGATGGCTCGGCTAGCAGTGCCGACGGCCTTCGCACCATTGCCCCGCGGTGGCTACTCAAACACAATCGCCTGCAGCGCGCCGCCGTTGCGCTTCAGCCAGTCCTTGCAGCGATCGGTATCCGGGCAGAGCTTCTCGCACAGCTTCCAGAATTTCGGGCCGTGGTTCATCTCCTTGAGATGCGCCACCTCGTGCGCGACGAGGTAGTTTATCACCGCCGGCGGCGCCATCATGATGCGCCAGGAGAAGGAGAGGTTGCCCTCCGAGGTGCATGACCCCCAGCGGCTGGAGGTATCCTTGTACCTTATGGCCTTGGCGCGCTTGCCGATCGCCTCGGTGTGCTTGACCACCAGCCTTTCGATCTCCTTCTTGGCTTCGCGCTTGAGGTAGTCGGCGACACGGCGCGGCAGATGGATGCGCTCGCCATGGACGACCAGAAGCGGGCCGCGGTCGTCGCGCGAGACGGTGACGGTGCCGCGCTTCGAAGGCTCATGCACGATGCGGTGCGGCACGCCGCGGATCGGGATCTTTATGCCGGGGCGCACTTGCGGGCGGGTCGGCACCTTGGCCAGGCGCTGCTCCAGCCAGTCCTGGTGGCGGTCGAGGAATTTCTCCACCTCTCCCCGGCGCAGGCCGGGCGGCACGGTGACGCGCAGGCCCTGGCCACCGGAATCGATGCGCAAAGTGAGCCGCCTGGCCCTGGCGCTTTCGACGATCTTCAGCGGCAGCGTTCGGCCGGCGACGCAATGTTCGCGCTCCACCACAGGGGTGGGCTTTGGCTTGGTCAGATTGTGAAAGAAGCCGAGGGTCATGGCTGGACGATACGCGATTCGAAAAAAACGGCCAGTGGAGGGAAGCTACAAAGAGAACAAAAAAGAAACGGCGCCGCTAGACGCGACGCCGCATATCATACCGGAGCCTGTCGCGTGGCTTCAGTCGTCGAGCAGGTTCGTGCCCTTGCCGCGCTTGGAAGCGGGCTTGTCGGCCGAGCCGGTGGTGGTCGGCGCGGTATGCTTGTTGCGCTGGGCCATGAAGCGGTCGAACTCGTCCTGGTCCTTGGCGCGGCGCAGTTCGCGGGCGTAGTCGTCGAACTCGGTCAGCATCTCGTCGAGCTTGCGGCGCTCCTCGGCCAGGCGCTCCAGCTCCTTCTCGCGCCAGTCGTCGAAGGCGACGTTGCCGGTGCGAGCCGAGCCGTGGCCCCAGCGGGCCGCCTTGTCGGAGCTGCGGCGGCAGCCGGCGAAGATGCCGTCGGTCGCGCGGTTGACGTCGCGCTTGAAGCCTTCCAGCCGGTCGCCCCAGATGATGTAGGCGAGCATGGCGAAGCCGAGCGGCCAGAACACCATGAAGCCGATGACCATCAGCGCGATGGTGGCCGGCGTCCAGGCCGGACGGATCAATGCACTCGTATTCATTTCTCCCAATCCTTCCGTTGGAGACAGCCAAACCGGCTGCGTGGAATCGAAATGGGAAGGCGAAATGGGCTATTCAAGACAAATCCGGCCAAAACCGGCGAAGCTTCTGAAATGATTATCGCTTTTTGAGTTTTTCCAGGAAAAGCACTGCCATGCCGGCGATAAGCCCCCAGAACGCCGCGCCGACGCCGAAGAGCGTGAGCCCCGAAGCCGTCACGGCGAAGGTGACGGTGGCCGGCATGCGTTCGCCGGCGTCATGAAGGGCTATAGACAGCGCATTGGCCAGGGGCGCCGTCAAGGCGAGCCCCGCGACCAACACGATCAGGCTTTGCGGCAGGACGGCGAAGATCGCCACCAGCGAGGCACCGAAGATGGCGAAGATGAGGTAGGCGAGCGCGTAGAATGGTCCGGTCTTCCACCGCTCGGCCGGATCCGGATGGACATCGGGACCGGTGCAGATTGCGGCCGAGATCGCCGCGAGATTGGTGGTCGCGGCGCCGAACGGCGCCGAGAGCAGCGAGAACAGGCCGGTTACGCCAATCAGCGGGCCGGGTTCGGGGTGGTAGCCGGCGGCGCGCAGCACCGCCAGGCCGGAAAGGTTCTGCGAGGCCATGGTGACGAGATAGAGCGGCAGGGCAAGGCCGATGATCGCCGATGCAGTGAATTGCGGCGCAATGAACGTCAATGTCGACAGTTCCGGCACCGGCAGGCTGCCGACGCGGCCGGTGAGGAAAGCGGCAAGGCCGCCGCCGACCAGCACCACCAGCACGGAAACCGCCGGATTGAACAGGCGGATGACGAAGAAGGCGGCGATCAGCGGCAGGATCAGCCAGGGATCGGCGGGAATGGCCTTCACCGCATTGACGGCGAAGCTGACCAGGATGCCGGCCAGCATGCCGGACGCGACCGAGGCCGGGATCTGCGCGATCAGCCGGGTCAGCGGCTTGAACAGGCCGGTGGCGACCAGAAGGACACCGGTGACCATGAAGGCGCCGACGGCCTGCGGCATCGTGAAACCGCTGGAGGCCGCGATCAGCGCCAGACCAGGCGTCGACCAGGCGGTGATGACCGGCATCTTCGTGCGCCAGGACAGCCACAGGCACTCGATCGTCATGGCAAGGCAGATCGCCGTCACGCCGCTTGCGGTCTCGATCTGTGTGGCACCGACCGCCTTGGCGGCGGCGATGACGAGGGCCAGCGTGCCGCCAAAGCCGACGATCGCGGCGACGAAGGCGGATATCGGGATGGAGATGCGCATGGTCAGGCGGCCCGCCTGACCATGTCGGCGACGGCGCGCTTCAGCATGTCGAGATCCTCGGGACGGGACAGGCGATGATCGCCGTCGGGGATCAGCGACAGCGTCACATCGTCGGCGGGCAGCATCGATGCGAGCTTCAGGGCATGGCTGGACGGCACGTCCGGATCGGCCAGGCCCTGCAATATGTGCACCGGACAGTGCGTGTCGATCGGTCCGATCATGACCCGGTTGGCGCGGCCGTCCTCGATCAGCGCTCGGGTGTAGATATAAGGCTCGTCCGAATAGTCGGACGGCTCGGCAAAAAATCCCTTTTTCGAAAGATCGCGCTTCTGCGCCTTGGTCAGCACCGGTTCGATCAACTCGATCGTGAAGTCAGGCGCCGGCGCAAGCAGCACGAGACCGGCCACGCGGTCGTCGCCCGCCCGGCGCAATTCCTGCACCATGCGCAGCGCGATCCACGCCCCCATCGAGGAGCCGACCAGGACCTGCTTGCCTTTGCTGAAGCGCCGGAAGACGGCGAGGCTCTCGGCCAGCCATCTGGAGATCGTGCCGTCGGCGAATTCGCCGCCCGATTCGCCATGGCCGGAATAGTCGTGGCGCAGACAGGCACGGCCCTCGCGAGCGGCCCAGGCGGCAAGCGTCTCCGCCTTCGTGCCCAGCATGTCGGACTTGTAGCCGCCGAGCCACACCACGCCGGGCGCCGCGCCGGGCGCCTGCCTGACGGCGATGCTCGATCCGTCGACATCGATGAAAACCGGAGCGCTGGCGGCCATGGGCTTGTCCTTTCCGCCGGTCTTTTGACACAGGCGGTGGTTCAACGAAAAGTGCTCGCGGCATTTCTTTGCTTGGTGCAGGTAAAGGCAAGCGGACAGGTGATTTTCCAACCAGCCTGTGCTATTGACTCACGCCCCGCGCTCCCCACATAGGCGCGTCCAGCAATTCGAATTTACTGAACCCTGAACGAAACGGCCGAGGAGACCACGACCATTCGCAGACCTTTCAAAGCAGCGGCACCCACCAAGGACGGGCCGCGCTCCAACCGAGACATCCGGGTTCCCCGGGTCCAGCTTATCGACGCCGAAGGCCAGAACCGCGGCGATGTTTCCATCAACGACGCATTGCTGCTGGCCGAAGAGGCCGGGCTCGATCTCGTCGAGATATCGCCCAATGCTGTGCCGCCCGTCGTCAAGATCCTCGATCTCGGCAAGCTGAAATACGCCAACCAGAAGAAGGCGGCCGAGGCGCGCAAGAACCAGAAGGTCATCGAGATCAAGGAGATCAAGATGCGCCCGAACATCGACAGCCATGACTATGAGACCAAGATGAAGGCCGTGCGGCGCTTCTTCGAGGAAGGCGACAAGGTCAAGCTGACGCTGCGCTTCCGCGGCCGCGAGATGGCGCATATGGAGCTTGGCATGCAGCTTCTGAACAAGGTGCGCGAGGAAGTGGCGACGATCGCCAAGGTCGAGGCGGAGCCAAAGCTCGAAGGCCGCCAGATGATGATGGTTCTGGCGCCGCGCTAAATCCCGCCAAAATCATGGTGCAGGGCGTCCCGACGATCGGCGGGACGCCTGTTTTCTATCCGATCGCCACTCGATGATCGGGTTTCCGATCGCGAGCAAATCGACGATCGAATTCCTCGATCGCGAGCAAATCTCGACGATCGCTTCGCGATCGCGAGCAGACGATCGGGTTTTCCTCATGGCCGATGAAGTGAAGTCCAAGCCTGCCAGGCAAACGCCAGGTCTCGGCGGCTATCAGTATATGCGCCGCGTCGTGCTGGCCGTTCTGATCGTGGTGCTGTTTGCCGCGCTTCTGTTTGGACAGTCGACTTTTCCGCCGAACACGCCGGTGCATGAGTCGATCGAGATGTTCGGCGTGCTCTTGATCTTTCTCGGCATTGTCGGGCGATTGTGGTCGACGCTTTATATCGGCGGGCGCAAATCCTCCGAAGTGGTCACCGGCGGGCCCTATTCGATCACCCGCAACCCGCTCTATCTGTTCTCGACGGTGGCGGCCGCCGGCGTCGGCGCGCAGATCGGCTCGTTTTCAGGCATCATTCTCTTTGCGCTGCTCTGCGCCGGCGCGTTCCACATCGTCATCCTGCGCGAGGAGCGCTATCTGAAAGAGGTGCTCGGCGCCCCTTACGCGGCCTACCTTGCCAAGGTGCCGCGTTTCTTCCCGAACCTCAGGCTCTACCAGGAGGGCGACACCGGCAGCTTCAAGCCGCGCCTGCTGTTGAACACGCTGCTCGACGGCCTGGTGTTCCTGGTGGCGCTGCCGGCCTTCGAGCTGATCGATGGCGCGCAGCAGTCGGGAGTGTTGCCGGTGCTCTTCCGTCTGCCCTGATCAAGACAGCGCGTCGCATCGCTGCAGGTGTTGCACACAGGCCGTCTTTGATCTATAGGACCGCCGTTCCAAGAAAACCGCCCGGCAGGGCATGCCGTGGCGGTTTCATTTGCTTTTCGGGCTTTGGTCGGCCCGAAGCGGACAAGAAGCGCGATGGTGCGCCACCAATACGGAGTAGCAAAATGCCCAAGATGAAGACCAAATCGGCCGCCAAGAAGCGGTTCAAGATTACTGCCACCGGCAAGGTGCTGTCGGCTGCCGCCGGCAAGCGCCACGGCATGATCAAGCGTTCCAACAAGTTCATTCGCGATGCCCGCGGCACGATGGTTCTGGCTGAACCGGACGGCAAGAAGGTCATCAAGAATTTTCTGCCGAACGGCCTCTAATCCCTCGGCTTGGACAACGTATTAAGGAGATCATGACATGGCACGCGTAAAGAGAGGCGTCACCGCCCACGCCAAGCACAAGAAGGTCCTGAAAGCCGCCAAGGGTTTCTACGGCCGCCGCAAGAACACCATCCGCATCGCCAAGCAGGCGGTGGAGAAGTCGCTGCAGTATGCCTACCGCGACCGCAAGAACCGCAAGCGCTCGTTCCGCGCGCTGTGGATCCAGCGCATCAACGCGGCGACCCACGAGCATGGCCTGACCTATGGCCGCTTCATCGACGGCCTCAACAAGGCCGGCATCGAGATCGACCGCAAGGTCCTGTCGGACATGGCCATCCACGAGCCGCAGGCTTTCGCCGCGCTGGTCGCCAAGGCCAAGGTCGCGCTCGAATATCTGAAGAACACCACGCCGAATGCTTTTGAGAGCGCTGTCGCCTAAGCCAGCGCTTCCCAAGCATTTCTAGTACTGATTTGGGGAACCCGCGCTGGCACGGCTGGCGCGGGTTTTTCTTATGCCTGATCAAACCAAGATGGTGACGCACCACATGGGTGCTGTCCACCCGAACGAAGAGAGTTTCGCTGTGAACGCCACTGCTGGAAATCTTGAAGCCCTGGAAGCTTCGTTGCTCGCCGAGATCGCGGCCGCCTCGGACGAGGCCGCGATCGAGGCGGTGCGCGTCTCGGCGCTGGGCAAGAAGGGCTCGGTCTCCGAAATGCTGAAGACGCTGGGCGCGATGAGCGCCGAGGAACGGCAGGTGAAGGGCCCAGCGATCAACGGCCTCAAGAACCGCGTCACCGAAGCGCTCAGCCAGCGCAAGGCGGAGCTGAAGGACGTGGCGATCGCCGCCCGGCTCGAGGCCGAAAAGGTCGATGTCACGCTCCCCGTTCGCCAGTCGCCGGCCGAGCGCGGCCGCATCCATCCGATCAGCCAGGTGATCGACGAGATCGCGGCGATCTTCGGCGATCTCGGCTTCTCGATCGCCGAAGGTCCGGATATCGAGACCGACCATTACAATTTCACGGCGCTCAACTTCCCCGAAGGACATCCGGCGCGCGAGATGCATGACACGTTCTTCTTCCAGCCGGACGAGAAGGGCGAGCGCAAGCTGTTGCGCACGCACACCTCGCCCGTGCAGATCCGCACCATGGAGCGGCAGAAGCCGCCGATCCGCATCGTCATTCCCGGCAAGACCTACCGGCAGGATTCCGACGCCACGCATTCGCCCATGTTTCACCAGGTCGAAGGGCTGGTGATCGACAAGACCGCCAACATCGCCAACATGAAGTGGGTGCTGGAGGAGTTCTGCAAGGCCTTCTTCGAAGTGCCGTCGGTCAAGATGCGCTTCCGCCCGTCCTTCTTCCCGTTCACCGAGCCCAGCCTCGAGGTCGACATCCAGTGCGACCGCTCGCGTCCGGGCGAAGTGCGCTTCGGCGAAGGCTCCGACTGGATGGAGATCCTGGGCTGCGGCATGGTGCATCCCAACGTGCTGCGTTACGGCGGGCTCGATCCCGACGAATATCAGGGCTTTGCCTGGGGCATGGGCATCGACCGCATCGCCATGCTGAAATACGGCATGCCGGATTTGCGCGCCTTCTTCGATGCCGATGTGCGGTGGCTGTCGCATTACGGCTTCCGGCCACTCGACCTGCCGACGCTATTCGGGGGCCTTTCCGCATGACGGCACCTCACACCGGCGGCTGCCGTTGCGGCGCAGTGCGGTTCGAGGCCTCGGCCGAGCCGCACCACATCAGCTATTGCCATTGCGGCGACTGCCGGCGCGCCACGGGCGCGCCGGTGTCGGCCTTTGTCGGCTTCATGGCCGACCAGGTTGCGCTCGAAGGCAAGTCGCTGAAAAGCTATCGCAATGGCCTGGTGGAGCGCTCCTTCTGCGGCACCTGCGGCTCGCCGATTGCCTATGTCGATAAGCGGCTCGACAACCGGATCTATTTCATGCTCGGCGCCATGGATATGCCAGCCTATTTCAAGCCGACGCTGCATGCCTATGTGCGCGAGCAACTGCCCTTCCTGCACATGCCGGACGATCTGCCCAGGCATCTGAAGACCAGTGTGCCCCGACCAGAAGGGCAAGGACAAAACGGAACAGAACCATGAAATTCACGCTCTCCTGGCTCAAGGACCATCTCGAGACCGACGCCTCGCTTGCCGAGATCGTCGAGCGGCTGACGGCGATCGGCCTCGAAGTCGAACATGTCGACGACAAGGCAGGCTTGAAACCCTTCGTCATCGCCAAGGTGCTGACGGCGGTGCAGCATCCCGATGCCGACCGGCTGCGGGTGCTGACCGTCGACACAGGCGACGGCAAGCCGCCGGTGCAGGTGGTGTGCGGGGCGCCCAATGCCCGCTCGGGGATGATCGGCGCCTTCGCCGCGCCCGGCACCTACATCCCGGGCATCGACGTGACGCTCTCGGTCGGCAAGATCCGCGGCGTCGAAAGCCACGGCATGATGTGCTCCGAGCGCGAGCTGGAACTGTCGGACGAGCACAGCGGCATCATCGATTTGCCTGAGGACGCGCCGGTCGGCACCAGCTTCGCGGCCTACGCGCATCTCGACGATCCGGTGATCGAGATCAATCTGACGCCGAACCGGCCGGATGCGACCAGCGTCTACGGCATCGCCCGCGACCTCGCGGCGAGCGGGCTCGGGCGGCTGAAGACAGCACCCGTGGAAGCCATTCCCGGCAAGGGGGCGACACCGGTCAAGGTGACGATCGAGGCGCCCGAGCTTTGCCCCGGCTTCGCGCTGAGGCTGGTCAAGGGCGTCAAGAACGGCCCGTCGCCGAAATGGCTGCAGCAGCGCCTGATCGCCATCGGGCTTCGACCGATCAGCGCGCTGGTCGACATCACCAACTATGTCACCTTCGATCGCGGCCGGCCGCTGCACGTGTTCGACGCGAAGAAGGTCGCCGGCAATCTCGTGGTTCGCCGCGCCAGGGACGGCGAGACGGTGCTGGCGCTGGACGGCCGAGCATATACGCTGACGCCCGAAATGTGCGTGATCGCCGACGACAATGGCGTGGAATCGATCGCCGGCATTATGGGCGGCGAGCATTCTGGCTGCGACGAGAACACCACCGACGTGCTGATCGAATCGGCGCTCTGGGATCCGATCACCACGGCCCGCACTGGCCGCGCGCTCGGCATCATCACCGATGCGCGCTACCGTTTCGAGCGCGGCGTCGACCCGGAATTCATGGTGCCGGGCGTCGAGCTCGCGACCAGGCTGGTGCTCGATTTCTGCGGCGGCACGCCTTCCGAAACCGAGGTTGCCGGCTATGCAGGCCACAAGCCGATGGTCGTGTCCTTCCCGCTTTCGGAAGTGAAGCGGCTGACCGGCATCGAGGTGCCGAGGGAAGAAACCCTCGGAATCCTGGCCCGTCTCGGCTTCGAGCCGCAGGGCTCGGGCGACGTCTTCAAAGTGACGGTGCCCTCATGGCGGCCGGATATCGACGGCAAGGCAGACCTGGTCGAAGAGGTGATGCGCATCCATGGCGTCGACAACATCTTGGCCAAGCCGCTGACCTCGCACGACGCCGTCAACGGCAAGATCCTGACCACGCTTCAGGTGCGCACCCGCGCTGCCAAGCGCGCGCTCGCCGTGCGCGGCATGATGGAGGCCGTCACGTGGTCTTTCATCCCGGCCAAGCACGCTGAATTGTTCGGCGGCGGTCAGACGGCGCTGAAGCTCGCCAACCCGATCGCCGCCGACATGTCCGACATGCGGCCTTCGCTGCTGCCCGGACTGATCTCCGCGGCGCAGCGCAATGCCGACCGCGGCATCGGCGACGTGGCGCTGTTCGAGGTCTCCGGCACCTATGAAGGCGACGCGCCCGAACAGCAGCGGCGCGTTGCCGCCGGCGTCAGGCGCGGCACAGCCAAGCTCGACGGTTCGGGCCGCAGTTGGGCCGGCAATGCCGGGCCGGTCGGCGTGTTCGACGCCAAGGCGGACGCGATGGCTGCCCTCGAAGCCTGCGGCGCGCCAGTCGACCGGCTGCAGATCGAAGCCCGCGGCCCCACCTGGTATCACCCGGGACGTTCCGGCACGATCAAGCTCGGGCCGAAGACGGTGCTCGGCACTTTCGGCGAGTTCCATCCGAAGACGCTGGACGGGCTCGGCGCGTCCGGCCCGATCTGCGGCTTCGAGATCTTCGTCGACACCGTGCCGGAACCGAAGGCCAAGCCGACGCGCACCAAGCCGAAGCTGGAGCTGTCGCCCTTCCAGGCGGTGAAGCGCGACTTCGCCTTCGTCGTCGACCGGACGGTCGAGGCCGGAACGCTGGTGCGGGCGGCACTTGCCGCCGACAAGAAGCTGGTCACCGGCGTTTCGGTGTTCGACGTCTTCGAGGGCGCATCGCTCGGCGAAGCCAAGAAGTCGATCGCCATCGAGGTGTCGATCCAGCCGGTCGAAAAGACGCTCACCGACGAGGATTTCGAGGCGCTGGCCAAGCGCATCGTCGAGAACGTCAACAAGCAGACGGGCGGCGTGCTGAGAGCATAATGCATTGCCGGCAGGTGGCGAATCGCCTTCCAAAGGGCGATGGACCACCTCCGCTATTCCGGCCTTCCCTTCGAAACGCAACGCGCGGCTTTCCTCGCGATCGTCGCGGCCGATCCGCTGTTGGCCGAGACGCTGGCGCGGGTGCGGGCGCTTGCGCTGCCGGATTGGCTGGTGGTTTCCGGCGCGCTCTACAACAGCGTGTGGAATCATCTGACCGGCAAGCCGCCGGGCTACGGCATCAAGGACGTCGACCTGTTCTATTTCGACGATGCCGATCTTTCCTACGAGGCCGAGGATGTGGTGATCCGCCGGGCGGCGACGCATTTCGACGGATTGCTGTTGCCGGTCGAGGTGCGCAACCAGGCGCGGGTGCATTTGTGGTATCCGCAGAAGTTCGGGCGGGAATGCCCGCGGTATGCGAGCGCGAGCGAGTCAGTGAGCTACTTTGCGTCGAAGACACATGCCGTTGGGGTGCGGTACGGTGCTGACGGGGCGCTGGAATTGGTGGCGCCGTTCGGGCTGGATGATATCTTTTCGTTTCGCATCACGCCGAACAGGGCGCTGGACAATCAGCGGACCCATGAGGCGAAGGGGAGAAGGGCTCGGGAGTGCTGGCCGGAGATTAGTGTGGTGCCATGGTAGGGGTGCATAGATAAGAAAGGCCGGCGCGAGGCCCCCCTCTCTGCCCTGCCGGGCATCTCCCCCTCAAGGGGGGAGATCAGGTGTCACGCCGGCTTTCGCTGGTCGCCAACGTTGCAAAGGGAGCGACGGCGCCGAAGCTGCCAATCTCCCCCCTTGAGGTGATTGAGGAGCGATCCGCGCAGCGGACGGGAAGCCAATTGCTTGGCTTTCCGAGCGACGAAAGCCGGCAGGCCAGAGAGGGGGGCTTCGCACCTACCTCTCAACGAAAGGCCAAAGCGCCCTTCGTCTGCTCACCCATTCACCAACGCCAGCAATTCCTCCGTATAGCGCTTGCCGACCACCTTATCCGGCGACAATGCATCGCCGATCGCCGCCACTTCCGCCGCGCTCAACTCAATCCCGGCCGCCGCCGTGTTCTGCTCCAGGTGGCGGATTTTCCTCGCACCGGGGATCGGCACGATGAAATCGCCCTGGTGCAGCACCCAGGCGAGCGCCAGCTGCGCCGGTGTCACGCCCTTTTCCGTCGCCATCTTCTCCAGCACCGCGATGACGGCGTTGTTGGCCTCCATCGCCTCGGCCTGGAAGCGCGGCAAAGTGAGGCGCCAGTCGCCGGCGCCGAGCGCGTCCGGCTTGGCGATTGTGCCGGTGAGCAGGCCGCGGCCGAGCGGGCTGTAAGGGACAAAACCGATGCCGAGCTCGCGGCAGACGGGGAAGACCTCGTCCTCGGGATCGCGGCTCCACAGCGAATATTCGCTCTGCACCGCGGCGATCGGGTGCACGGCATGTGCCCGGCGCAATGTCGCGCCGCTCACCTCCGACAGGCCCAGCGCCCTCACCTTGCCCTCGCGCACCAGCTCGGCCATGGCGCCGACCGTGTCCTCGATCGGCACGTTGGGATCGACGCGGTGCTGGTAGTAGAGGTCGATGACGTCGGTATCGAGCCGCTTCAGCGAAGCTTCCGCCACCGCCTTGACGTGCTCAGGACGGCTGTCGACGCCGATCATGCGGTCGGTGCCCGAGCCGTGCTCGGAAATCTTGAAGCCGAATTTGGTGGCGATGGTGACCTTGTCGCGCACCGGCTTCAGCGCCTTGCCGAGCAGGATTTCGTTCTCGAAGGGGCCGTAGACTTCGGCGGTGTCGAAGAAGGTCACGCCGATCTCGACGGCGCGGCGCAGCGTGGCGATCGCCTCGGCCTCCGGCTGGCCGCCATAGCCGAAGCTCATGCCCATGCAGCCGAGGCCGACGGGAAAGACTTCGAGTTCAGTTCCAAGTTTGCGGGTTTGCATGGCGCATCTCCTTGTTGCGATGGGCATGAGATAGCGCCTGGCACCTTGTTCGATAATTAGTTCTCTTTTGTACGGCTTGCTCTATAAAATAGAACAATGAACCGGAGGAATCTTTCACAGCTCGCCGTGCTTGCCACGGTCGCCCAATGCGCGAGCTTTCGCGCCGCCGCTCGCGAGCTCGGCATCGCGCCCTCGGCGGTCAGCCATGCGGTGTCGAGCCTGGAAGCTCGGCTCGGCGTCCGGCTCCTGGCGCGCAGCACGCGCAGCGTCGCGCCGACCGAAGAGGGCGCGCAGCTTTTGGAACGGCTGCGACCGGCCTTGTCCGAGATCGATCTCGCGCTGGAAACGGCCGTCGAGGCGCGCGACCGGCCGGCGGGCAATCTGCGGCTCACCGTGCCGCGCACGGCCGCTCACCTGACGCTGACGCCCAGGCTCGGCGCCTTTGCCGCGGCTTATCCCGATGTCGTACTGGAGATCGTCATCGAGGACCGGTTCACCGATGTGGTCGAAGGCGGCTTCGACGCCGGCGTGCGGCTCGGCGAAAGCCTGCAGCGCGACATGATCGCGGTGCGCATCGGCCCCGACATCCGCGGCGCGGTGGTCGGTGCGCCATCCTATTTCGCTTCCATGCCGAAGCCGCGCCATCCGCGCGATCTGGCCGACCACCGCTGCATCCGCTTCCGTTTCTCCAGCGGCATCCTTTACCGCTGGGAATTCGAGAAGGACGGCGAGGAGATCGAGATCGCGGCGCAAGGGCCGCTGATCCTTGATGAAGACCATCTGATCGCCCAGGCGGCCGTCGACGGCGCCGGACTTGCCTTCGTCTTCGAGCCCTATGTGCGGGCGCCGCTGGCCGACGGCCGCCTGATCCGCGCGCTGGAGGACTGGTGCCCGTGTTTCGACGGCTTCTTCGTCTACTATCCGAGCCGCAGGCAGATGCGGCCCGCGCTGAGGGCGTTTGTCGATTTCTTCAAGGTGGGCTGGTAGCCGCGCCCTCCCCCTTGTTTACGCTAAGCACACATCATCTGTGACTGGCGTGACTGATCAGGCCTCGGCTTGATTGCCACGTGGTTCCCCCAATCCGTCGCTGCTTCGCAGCGCCACCTTTCCCCCCTCCGGAGGGAAAGGAAGGGAGCGTTCCTGGACGAGCGTTGACGGCAAAAAGCCTTGGCGCCTTTCCTCTACCCCGTCGATCGGGGGAGAGGTGGCTCGGCGAAGCCGAGACGGAGTGGGGGTGGACCGGGGCACCATAAGACAATGCATGCGCCAAGCTGCCATGTACGCTATGGTCAAAACCAGCCGCTTGGAATCGTGTGCCTGCCGTAGCCCCCTTGCGGGAAGGGTAAGGCTCCTGGAAGAAAGCCGGCGTCGGCTTCGTTCGCCTCGCATGCAATCCATCACCAACACCCCTACCCGCTACGGCTGGGCGATGATCGTCCTTCACTGGCTGATCGGCGTCATCTTCATCGGCCAGTTCGTGCTCGGCTATGTCATGGTGCGCACGACAAGCCAGCGGGCGTCCTTCGAGCTGATCCAGCTGCACAAATCCTTCGGCTTCCTGCTGCTGGGGCTGATCATCCTGCGCATCGCCTGGCGGCTCGGCAACGCGGCGCCGGCGCTGCCGGGCTCGGTCGGCACGCTGGAGCGCAGGACCGCGCCGCTGGCGCATTTCGCGCTCTATGCCTTCCAGATCGCGCTGCCGCTTTCCGGCTGGGCCCTGGTGTCGGTGTCGACGCTGGAGATCCCAACCATGCCGTTCAGCCTCTTCGTGATGCCCAATCTGCCGCTCGCCGAATCCGACGCAGCGGAGAGCTTTTGGGCTTCCGCCCATTGGTATCTCGCCTATGCCGGCATCGGGCTGGTGGCGCTGCACATCGCGGCGGCGCTGCGCCACCATTTCCTGCTGCGCGACAATGTGCTGACGCGCATGATCACACCTTCGTCAGGCAGGGAATAGAACCGCGCCACCATTCGTTGGTGGGGCAAGAACGCAGAAAATGCGTATCTGCGGAAGGAAGAAACCCATGAACGCGCGTATCCTCGGACTGGCGGCCTTTGCCGCTTGCCTTGCCGTGCCTGCCGTTGCCGCGGTGGCGCTCAGCGACGCGGCCGGCAGCTACACGATCAACCCATCGGGCTCCTCGATCCGCTTCACCATCGGCAAGGCCGGCGGCGGCGGTTTCGACGGCGCCTTCGGCCGCTTCAAGGGCACGATCCGCATCGACAATGGCGATGTCAGCCGCTCCAAGGTCGACCTCACCATCTATCCCGAGAGCGTCGGCACGGGGCAGGGCCGCATCGACGCATTCCTCCGCTCCGACGCGGTGTTCGACGCGGCCAACAACCCGGAGATCCAATTCCGCTCGACCAGCGTGACGCGCACCGGCGACACGACGGCGGTCGTTACCGGCCGGCTGACGGCGCGCGGCAAGACGTTTCCGGAGAAGTTCACCGCCGAGCTCGGCGGGCTGAAATCCGGCACGATCAAATTCCACGTCACCGGCAAGGTGCTGCGGTCGCGCTACGGCATGGATGTCGGCACGCCGCTCTATTCCAATGTCGTCGATTTCGACATGACGCTGACGGGGAAGAGAGGGTAGGCGCGGCACATTTCCTCGCCCCCGCGAAGGCGGGGGAGAGGTGGCTCGGGCGAAGCCCGAGACGGAGCGGGGGGCGCCCTCCGCGACGGCAGAGCCTTCGCAGAATTGTGCTGTCGTCAGTCCACTCCAAAGCCCGGCACTCTACGAAGGCCCCTCTCCGTCCCGGCTTCGCCGGGCCACCTCTCCCCACTGCGTGGGGCGAGGAAAGGTGCCTCCTGCATTGGCTTTTCCGTCGATTTCAGGCAAACCTCGTCGCCTGTAAACCGACATGGAGAAGCGTGATGTTCCGATGGGGTGTTCTGTCGACGGCGAAGATCGGCCGCGAGCAGCTTTTGCCGGCAATCGTGGATTCGGAAAACGGCGTCCTGTCGGCGATCGCCAGCCGCGACCTGTCGAAGGCCAAGGCGCTGGGCGAGCGTTTCGGCGCCCGCCATGCTTTCGGCTCCTATGAGGAGCTGCTTGCCTCCCCGGACGTCGACGGCGTCTACATCCCGCTGCCGACCTCGCAGCATGTCGAATGGACAGCCAAGGCGATCGAGGCCGGAAAGCATGTGCTGGTGGAAAAACCGCTGGCGCTCGACGCCAAGGACATCCCGCCGCTGATCAAGCTGCGCGACCAGAAGAAGGTGCTGGTCTGCGAGGCCTTCATGGTTGTCTACCATCCGCAATGGATCAAGGTGCGCGATCTCATTGCCAGCGGCGCCATCGGCCGGCTGCGGCACGTGCAGGGCGCCTTCTCCTACTACAATGTCGATCCCAGCAACATGCGCAACAAGCTCGATCTCGGCGGCGGCGCGCTGCCCGATATCGGCGTCTATCCGACGGTGTCGACGCGGTTCTCGACCGGCAAGGAGCCGATCCGCGTTCAGGCGACGATCGAGCGCGACAAGACCTTCGGCACCGACATCTATTCCTCGATCCGCGCCGATTTCGGCGACTTCGAATTGTCCTTCTACCTGTCGACGCAGATGGCGGCGCGCCAGGTGATGGTGTTCCACGGCGAGAAAGGCTTCATCGAGGTCTTCGGCCCGTTCAACGCCGGGCTCTACGAGCATCACCGCATCGAGCTGCACAACCAGAACCACACCGAGGCGCAGGTATTCCGCTTCCCCGGCACGCAGCAATACCGGCTGGAATGCGAAGCCTTCGTGCGCGCCGCGCAAGGCGGCAAGGACCGCGTCTTCACGCTGGAGGAATCGGTGCTCAACCAGAAGGTCATCGACGCCATCTTCCGCGCCGGCGAAAAGGACGGCTGGGAAACCGTGTGAACGCGATAAATTCGCCGGCTCATTCTGGGAGGAAAAATGGCTGACGCGGACGTGATCATTGTCGGCGCGGGGCTGGCCGGCCTCGTCGCCGCGGCCGAGCTGGCGGAGGCCGGCAAGAAAATCATCATCGTCGACCAGGAGCCGGAGCAGTCGCTGGGCGGCCAGGCCTTCTGGTCCTTCGGCGGGCTGTTCCTGGTCGATTCGCCGGAGCAGCGGCGCATGCGCATCCGCGATTCGCACGACCTCGCGCTCGAGGACTGGATGGGCACGGCCGCCTTTGACCGCCCGGAGGATTTCTGGCCGCGCAAATGGGCTGAGGCCTATGTCGGCTTCGCCGCCGGCGAGAAGCGCTCCTGGCTGATCGAGCGCGGCTTGAAATTCTTCCCCGTCGTCGGCTGGGCCGAGCGCGGCGGCGGCAATGCCTTCGGCCATGGCAATTCGGTGCCGCGCTTCCATGTCACCTGGGGCACCGGACCCGGCGTGCTCGAACCTTTCGTGCTGCGCGTGCGCGAGGCGCAAAAGCGCGGGCTCGTCCAATTCAGGTTCCGCCACCGGGTCAACGAGATCCTCCGCACCGGCGATACCGTCACCGGCGTGCGCGGCGACGTGCTGGAGGCGAGCAGTGTCGAGCGCGGGCATAAGAGCTCGCGCGCGGTGGCCGGCGCGTTCGAGCTCAGCGCGCAGGCGGTGATCGTCGCTTCCGGCGGCATCGGCGGCAATCACGAGCTGGTGCGCAGGAATTGGCCCAAGCGCCTGGGCGCGCCGCCCAAGCGCATGATCACCGGCGTACCGGACCATGTCGACGGGCGCATGCTGGCGATCACCGAGGCCGCGGGCGGAAGGATCATCAACCGCGACCGCATGTGGCACTATGTCGAGGGCATCAAGAACTGGGCGCCGATCTGGACCGAGCATGCGATCCGCATCCTGCCCGGCCCCTCCTCGCTCTGGCTCGACGCGCGCGGCAAGAGGCTGCCGGTGCCGCTCTATCCGGGCTTCGACACGCTGGCCACGCTCAGCCACATCATGAGCACCGGCTTCGACTATTCCTGGTTCATCCTGACCAGGAAGATCATCCAGAAGGAGTTCGCGCTGTCGGGCTCCGAGCAGAATCCGGATCTCACCGGCAAAAGCTGGCGGCAAGTGCTGGGCCGCGCAACATCGGGCATTCCCGGCCCGGTGAAAGCCTTCATGGAAAAAGGCGAAGACTTCATCGTCGAGGCCGATCTTTCGAAGCTGGTGGCGCGCATGAACGCGCTGGCCGGCGGCGAGCCGCTGCTGGACGTCGCCCAGGTCGAGCGCGAGATCCGCGCCCGCGACAGGCAGCTCGACAACCCGTTCTCCAAGGATGCGCAGATCACGGCGCTGCGCGGCGCGCGCACCTATCTCGGCGACAGGCTGATCCGCACGGCCAGGCCGCACAAGATGCTCGATCCGGCGAACGGCCCGCTGATAGCGGTGCGCCTCAACATCCTCACCCGCAAGACGCTGGGCGGGCTTGAGACCGATCTCGACAGCCGCGTGCTCGATGCCGCCGGAAAGCCGGTTCCGGGGCTCTACGCGGTCGGCGAGGTAGCCGGCTTCGGCGGCGGCGGCCTGCATGGCTATGCGGCGCTGGAGGGCACCTTCCTCGGCGGCTGCATCTTTTCGGGGCGCAGCGCCGGACGGGCGGCGGCGGGTGCGGTGGCCTGAACGATCGAATGGTGTTGTCGCAAGCTCGTGAATTGGCCCACCTTGTCTGCTGCGGCATCATTCCGGCGATTGAATATTCTTTGAAGTCGATGCCCGAAAAAGCGTGACGACGCGCGGGGCGGTCTCCGGCAAGTTTGGACACTTTCCCAAGCAAGAGCGTCTCATACGATGGGTACCCACGCGCTTTAACAGATGCTAATATTCTCCGTTACTCGGGACCGTCGCAATGTCCAAGATTTGCTTGTTGTGCGCGTGCCTTCTTTTTCTGGCAAGCTTGTCGACACCGGCATCCTCCGAGGTCGAAATCGGCCAGCGCAGCCACAGATATGCGCTTGTCATCGGCAACTCTTCCTACCGTTATGCGCCATCGCTCCCCAACGGGGTGAATGATGCGAATGCGATCTCCCGAGTTTTGCAAGAGACGGGCTTTGAGGTCACTCTCGGATTGGATGCTGACGCATCAACGTTCAGGGAACTCATCGGAAAATTCAGGCGAAACTTGCAGCCAGGTGACGTCTCCCTTTTTTACTACGCCGGCCATGGGCTCCAAGCGAACGGAGAAAACTACCTCTTGCCAGTTGATGCCGCCCTTCAACGTCCGGCCGACTTGGCTTTAGAGGCTGAGCGCTTGCAAGATATTATTGCAGCCATGACGGCCGAGGAAAATACCGCCATCGTCCTTCTTGATGCCTGTCGGGACAACCCTTTCGTCAAGCAATTGAGTGGACAGGGTCAAAGTCGCGGCCTTGTAGTCGGCAAGGGACTAGGCGCCTTGGATGCTGGCAGGGGGGTCTTTATCGGCTTTGCGACACAGCCCGGCAATGTCGCGCTCGATGGAGCCGCCAATCATAGCCCTTTTGCAGATGCTCTTGTGAAGCGCATAAAGACTCCTTCGATTGACATCGAAATTCTCATGCGTCGCGTCCGGTTGGACGTCATGAACGCGACTTCGGGGAGGCAGGTCCCCTGGAGCAACTCGTCCCTGGTGGAGCCGGGGTTCTCATTCAACCCAGATGCTGCGTCTGGTCAGTCTCCGGCAGAACCCTATCAGCCAGACATCAACGCGGCGACAGAGCTCGAATTTTGGAGATCGATCAAGGATACATCCGATGTCTCGATGTACCGTGCTTATCTAGCGGCATTTCCGAATGGTGCATTCATCGAAATTGCAAAGAGCCGAATTGCCAAGCTTCAAGCACCTGCGCCGCTACGCAAAAAAATCCTGCCGAAGAAAGTCAGTCGCAAGCCGCAAGTCTCGTTGCCTATTAATGAGCCTTCTGCCAATCGTTCAGCGGAAACGACCGAACCTGCTAAACCGGAATCTGTTGGACGATGCCGGGATGGCAACAAAGAGAAATGTCGCGAGAAATGCCGAGAAGGCAGGAGGCGGGCCTGTCGTAAGCTGCAGCAGCTTGGGGGCTAAGCAACTCGCGGATGATTGCCTTGCGTAGCGAATTCGGGTGCGTCGCGGTGGGCGTGGTCGATTGACCCAAATCCGGCGACGCGGGCATGCCGCCCGCCCACCAGCTGACCAACACCATGCGATTGCCTTCGCTGTCGAGAAATTCTGCGACGGTTCGCCCGGCTCCAAGGCGTTTCCTGCGGCTCGGTGACAATCTCGACGGCCTTCGCCTTCGCTGCGGGCTAAATTAAAAGATTCGCGAGCCGTTGAGAATCTTTTCGGCCGTACGAAACGTCTTCCTCACGCAGACACGTCAAACAGGAGACGACCATGAACTACAACCTCATCCGCTACGGCGTGAAGGACGCCGGAATCGTCGAGAACCGGACGCTGGTGACAAAGGTGTTCGAGGCGCTGGATGAAACAAAACCGCAAACCGTGCGCTATCTCGTGCTCGAACTCGACAACGGCGAATTCATCCACATCGTCGGTTTTGAAAAAGACAGCTCGGCGCTGACCGAGCTCGACGCGTTCAAGGCATTCAGCGCCGATCATGCCGGCCGGCGTTCGACGCCGCTTGTGAGGTCGCCGGCGAAGATCGTCGGCAACTATCGTATGCTGGCCGGGGCCGATGAAGCCGTGCCCGCCTGACCTTGCCATTGGCGAGGCGAGAAAGAGGACGATGAGCTTGGCAGGGTTCGGCCGCGCGGAACTTGAAGCCATGCTCGTCGGCCTGCGCCCGAAACTGCACCGCTATGTCGCGCGCATGGCGGGCTCCGCCATCGAGGGCGAGGACATCGTGCAGGAGGCGGTGGTCAAGGCGCTCGCCGCCCATGATGGCGGTGCTCTCGTCGAACGCCCCGAGCGGTGGCTGTTCCGCATCGCTCATAACGCGACGCAGGATCATCTGCGCCGCCGCCAGCGGGAGCGCTCCCGCGTCACCGAGGCCGATATGACGACGATCGAGGATCTCTCGGCCAATGCCGAGGCGAGGCTCGCGGCGGCGGCAAGCCTGCGCAGCTTCATGCAGCTTACGCTGGCGCAGCGCAGCGCCGTGATCCTCGTCGACGTCCTTGGCCTTACCTTGCATGAGACCTGCGAGGTGACGGGCGCGACGCTTGCCGCCACCAAGGCGGCGCTGCATCGCGGCCGGGCGGAGTTGAAGGCGCTGGCTTCGGCGCCGGCCGATGTCGTGATGTCGAAACTCGACCCGGAAGAAGAGCGCAGGCTGCGCCGCTACATCGACCTGTTCAACGCGCGCGATTTCGACGGGATCAGGGCGCTGATCGCCGAGGACGTCCAGGTCGATGTCGTCAACCGCACCCGCCTCGACGGCAAGAAGGAAGCCTCGACCTATTTCGGCAATTACGAGCGCCTCGGCGACTGGGCACTGTCGCTCGGCTTCGTCGATGGCCTGCCGGCGATTCTCATCCGAAACCCGCAGGCGGGCCATGCCGTGCGCGGCTTCGTGCTGGTCCATTGGCGCGGCGAAGAGGTTGTGCGCATCCGCGATTTCCGCCATGCAGCCTACTGCCTCGAGAATGCAGACATCCGTCCCGGCGCGGTTTGATCGTCGCGAGAGGCACTGCTCCATCAAATCATCGTGAAGCCGCGCGATTGTCACGGATCGGCCATCAGCGCAGCAGCATAGGCCTGTTCGAAGTCGGCCAGTCCCCGGTCCCATACGCGCCACGGCATTTCACCGTCCGCGAAGAAGGCGCCTGGCCGGCCGTCGTTAGTTTTTTGTCATTTCACCAATCACGTAATGCGGGCGGACAGGAGCCCGCGAGGTTCTCCGATGTCTCTTACCGAAGCCACCAAGCCCGCCAAGCAGGATTCCCGCAAGGCCAAAGCAGCGACCGCGGCGCCGCCGCGCGAGCAGATCCTGATCGGCCCCGATTTCATCCAGAAAGGCGAGCCGCATGAGCGGCTCGACCGGTTCTTCGCCGATCTGGCGGGCCGCTTCGACGCCGCACCGGCGGTCGTCTCCGGCGGTCGGCCCTGGTCGTATCGCGAGCTGAACAGCCGCGCCAACCAGTTCGCCCATCTGTTGATCGAGCGCGGCGTCAAGCCAGGCGACAGGATCGGCCTTTTGCTCGACCGCTCCGCCGAAACCTACATCGCGGTGCTTGCCGTGATGAAGGCTGGGGCGGCATTCGTGCCCTTGGCCACCGCGTTTCCCGAAGACCGCATGGTGATGATCATCGAGGACGCCAACGTCACGATGGTGATCAGCGTTTCCGGTTATGCCGCGCGCGTGGCGCGCCTGCCCGTTCCGCATATCTCGATCGATTTGGCGGAGTCCGAAATCGCACTCCAGCCGGAAACGGCGCCCCTGCCGGACGGCGTCCAGGATCAGACCTGCTACATCCTCTACACGTCGGGCACCACAGGCAAGCCCAAGGGCGTGGTCATCACCCATCAGAGTTTTTGCAATTTCATCCGCGTCGCGGCGGCGTCCTACGGCTACCAGCCGGGCGACCGCGTCTATCAAGGCATGACCATTGCCTTCGATTTCTCCTCGGAGGAGATCTGGGTGCCGTTCGCCGCCGGCGCGACCGTCGTGCCGGCGCCCGGCCAGCAGCCGTTGGTGGGCGAGGAGCTGGCCAGTTTCCTGCGCGAGCACAACATCACCTGCATGGCCTGCAGCCCGACGCTGCTGTCGTCGATCGAGAGCGATGCGCCAAGCCTGCGCGCGATCCTTGTCGGCGGCGAGGCCTGCTCTCACAAGCTCGTGGTGCGGTGGGCGAAGCCCGGCCGCCAGATCCTGAACACCTACGGCCCAACGGAGGCGACCGTCACCGCCACCATGGCCTTGCTGACGCGGGACGAACCGGTGACGATCGGCAGGCCGCTGCCGACCTATTCGATCGCCATCCTCGATCCGAAAAAGCCACAGGTGCTGAGCGGCGACGCGTTGGGCGAGATCTGCATCGGCGGCATGGGCGTCGCGGTCGGCTATCTCAACCGGCCGGAACTCAACGATGAGAAGTTCATCCATGATTTCATCGGCCTGCCGAACAACCCAGGCGGCCGCATTTATCGGACGGGAGACCTTGGCCGGATCAACGACAAGGGCGAGATCGAATACCACGGACGCATCGACACGCAGGTCAAGATCCGCGGCCATCGCATCGAGCTGGGCGAGATCGAGGCCGTGCTTTTGGATCAGCCGGTCATCGCGCAGGCGGCGGTCACGACCTGGGAGATCGAGCCCGAGCGCACCGAGCTGGTCGGCTATTTCGCTCCCAAAAGCGGCGGCGACGGTGTGGACCGCACCGCTCTCGTGCAGGAGCTGAAGCGACGGCTGCCCGATTACATGGTTCCGGCCTATCTCGAGCAGTTGCCCGCGATCCCGATGACCGTTTCCAACAAGGTCGACCTGAGGAAGTTGCCAAAGCCGACGAGCGCGCGTGTCGCCGCCGGCCATGCGATGATCGACCCGCGCAACGAGGACGAGAAGTTCCTCGTGGAGACGCTGGCGGACGTGCTGAAATTCGAGGACATCTCCATCGAAGACCACTTCTTCGACGACCTCGGCGCGAACTCGCTGTTGATGGCGCGGTTCTGCGCGCGCATCCGCTCGCGCAAGGCCTGGTCGACGACTTCGATGCGCGACATCTACCTCCACCCGACGGTGGCGAAGCTTGCCGAGCATCTGCGGGAACCCCAGACGGCCGCGGTTGCCGCGCGCGAGCCGATGCTGACGCACAGGGCCTCCAATCTTGCCATCTGGGCGACGGGACTCGGCCAGCTATTGTTCTACGCGGTCTACAGCTATGCGGCGTTGTGGACTATCAATGACGGCCTCAATTGGGTCTATGACGCCCTGGACGACCCGGTGTCTCTCTATCTGCGTTGCGTTCTTCTGTCCGCCTGCGTGTTCTTTGGATTGAGCGGCTTCGCCGTGGCCGCCAAATGGCTGCTGGTCGGCCGCTGGAAGGCCGAGACCTTTCCGATCTGGGGTTGGCGTTACTATCGATTCTGGATCGTCAAGACTCTGGTCCGCAGCGCTCCGGTCGTGCTGTTCCGCGGCAGTCCGCTCTATAGCCTCTATCTGCGCCTGCTCGGCGCGCGGCTCGGCAACCGCACCGTCGTCGAGTGCAGGGCCGTTCCGGTCTGCACCGATCTGATCGCCATTGGCGACAACTCGATCCTGCGCAAGGACTCGACGATCCTTGGGTTCCGCGCGCAGGCGGGCTATATCCATACCGGGCCGGTCAATATCGGCAACAACGCCTTCGTCGGCGTCGGATCGACGCTCGACATCGACACGCGCATGGGCGACGGCACCCAGCTCGGCCACGCTTCGTCGCTGCATCGCGGGCAGACCATTCCGGCCGGAGAGCACTGGCACGGCTCGCCTGCGATCCCGACCGAGGCGGATTACTGCAACGTGCCCAACGTCCCGTTGTCGCGGGTGCGCCGCGTCATCTACGAGGCGATCCAGCTCTTCATCCTTTTCGCCATCGTCACGCCGTTCCCGCTTCTGTTCCACAGCTACTGGGAAAATGTCGGCGACGACTATGATGAGACCATCGGCGTCGTGGCGATCGGCACCACGGTCACGGTGGCGGGCTTCATCATCGGCGGGGTGCTGCTGGCGGCCATCGTGCCGCGGCTGTTCAACCTCGTGCTGAAGCCCGGTCGGAACTATTCGCTCTACGGCTTCCACTACTGGCTGCAAACGATGCTGGAGCTGGTCAGCAATGTGCGGCTGCTGAACGTGCTGTTCGGCGACAGTTCCGCCGTCGTCTATTATCTGCGCGCCATCGGCTGGAAGCTGAACAAGGTGGATCAGACCGGGTCGAATTTCGGCACCAACCAGCGGCATGAAAACCCGCAGCTGAGCGAGATCGGCTCGCACACGATGGTGTCGGACGGCCTGTTCATGGTCAACATGCAGAAGTCGGCCAACTCCTTCCGGCTCGAGCATACGCGGGTCGGCGAACGCAACTTCTTCGGCAACAACATCATCTATTCGCCGGATTCCCGCGTCGGCGACAATTGCCTGCTCGGGACCAAGGTTCACGTGCCGGTGGACGGCCCCGTGCGCGAGAATGTCGGGCTCCTGGGCTCGCCACCCTTCGAAATTCCGCGCATGGTCAATCGCGACAAGGAGCTTCTCGGATTGATCTCCGACAAGGAACGCAGTCGCCGCCTGCCCCTGAAGAACCTTCACAATCTGGTCACCGCGCTGATGTTCGTGGCCGCGCAGTGGCTGATCCTGTTCCTGACGCTCGCAATCTGGGACCGCGCGCTCAACTACTATACCGAGTGGGGGCAGACGGCACTGTTCGTGGCGGTGATGCTGACCACGGCGATCGGCATCCCGTTCTATATCTTCCTCGAGCGCGCCAGCCTCGGCTTCCGCCGCCTGAAGCCCAGGATGGCGACGATCTACGACCCGGTTTTCTGGCGGCACGAACGTCACTGGAAGCTGTCCGATTCACCGATCATGGGCCTGTTCACCGGCACGCCGTTCCGGCCGCTGATCCTGCGCATGCTGGGCGTGAAGGTGGGGCTGCGCCTCTATGACGGCGGCTGCATCATCACGGAGCGGTCGCTGGTGGAGATCGGCGACGACGTGACGCTCAACGAAGGCTGCGTGATCCAGCCGCACTCACTGGAGGAAGGCGCGTTCAAGTCCGACTACATCCGCATCGGCAATGGCTGCACGCTGGCGCCGTCCGCTTTCGTTCATTACGCGGTGACGATGGGCGAGGGGTCGGTGGCCGACGTCGACTGCTTCGTCATGAAGGGCGAGGTGCTGGAGCCGAACACGGTCTGGCGCGGCAACCCGGCGAAGCTCTATGGCGTGGTGACGCCGATCGACGCCCGCGCGATGGAAGTCGGGCACGCCCCGTGACGCGACGCGCCGGCACCAGCGACCGGCCAGTTGCCCTGGAGCCTATCGGCAAGGGCAACCGGGCGGCGATACTGGCGCTCGAACTGTTGCCGGAGCAGCAGGAGTACGTCGCCTCCAACGCCGAATCGCTGGCGGAGGCCGAGCAGGATGACGAGGCGATCGCCCGCGCCGTGGTCTGCGCCGGGCGCGTGGTCGGATTCCTCATGTACAGCGCGCCAAAGGACGATGACGAAGCGATCATCTATCGCTTCATGGTCGACCGCCGGGAGCAAGGCAGGGGCCTTGGCCGCGCCGCTGTCGGCAAGGCGCTGGAAGAAATTGCGAAGCTCGGCCACATCCGCCGCGTTGCGATCTGCTATGAACCGGAGAACGAGGCGGCGCGCCGGCTATACGCCGGCTTCGGTTTCGTCGAGCAAGGACTGGACGAAGACGACGAGATGATCGCCGTGCTCGAACTGGGCGGATAGAGCGTTGGACACCCGGCCGCAACGCATGTCGGCAAGCATCCAGCACAGCGTCGAGCAGGCATTGGCCGGCCTCGCGCCGCCCGGCCTGAGCGCCGGTTGCCGTCATATCCTCGCCGGCGACGAACAATATATCCTGCCCGCGGAAAGCGCTTCCATGGCGACGCGCGAACCCGGCGCGCGCGCCGCTACCGGGGCAGGCCGCCACATCGCGCATGAATTGCTGCGGCGTCTGGGATGCGTGGACCCCACGATATTACGCGGCCGATCGGGAAGCCCGATCTGGCCGACCGGCATTGTCGGCTCGATCGCGCATGACGACACGATGGCCGTGGCAGTCGTCGCGCGATCCGACGCGCTGAAAAGCGTCGGCGTCGACATTGAGCCCGCCTTGCCATTGCCCGACGACCTTCGTGCCGTCGTCGCCGCGCCGCAAGACCGCCTGGGCGATCTCGACCCGAAGCTGGGCGGCCGCATCCTGTTCGCGGTCAAGGAGGCGGCCTACAAGGCGTCGTTTCCGCTCGACGGCCGCGTGCTGGGTTTTGAGGACATCGCGGTCGATTTCGAAAAGGGCGAAGCGGTCACTTCATTCGGCCGGCGTCTGAGCGTGCGCTTTGTCGCCTCTCCACGCATCCTGGCCCTGGCTTACACAGCCGTGGAGCGCTGAGAAGCCCTTCCGCATCGCGGCACTCTGACACCGGCTGGATTGGCTGGGCGATATCTGGCCAGGGGCTGCTGCGCCTTCGGCCCACGCTGTCGCGCCATCAACATAGATGTTCTAAACATCAATCCTTGACGATAAGACATTTTAATGTAGGGTGTAGCACCGAGACCTGATATCTCAAACCTGAACGAATGAGCCCTCGGTGATAACCGCACCGCAATTGCGCGCCGCAAGATCGCTGCTCGGCATCGATCAACGGCGGCTTGCCGAATTGTCCGGCCTGTCGGTGCCGACGATCCAGCGCATGGAAGCCAGCGGCTCGATCATCCGGGGCAATGTCGATTCGCTGATGAAGCTGATCGCGGCGCTCGAGATCTCCGGCATCGAACTGATCGGGGAAGGCGCGGCGAGCCCAGGCGGCGGGCGCGGGGTGCGGCTGAAGAGCGGTTTCGATCCCGCCAAGGCGCCCGAACCCGATGGCGGCCAGGTCGAATCAGGCGGGAGCCAGCCGTGAATTCGACCGTCGCCCTTCTGCTGTGCGGTCCTGCCGCGTTTTTGGCAACGGCCATAATGGCCGCGGCCGCCAGCCGGCTCGCCGCCGCGACTCGACTGGTCTATGGGGCGACGCTTGTCATTTCAGCCGTGCTGCTCGCGACTGCTGCCGGCCATCTCGCCGGCAATTCCGGCGAGGCCTCCGCCACCTTGCCGCTCGGCCTGCCCTGGACCGGCGCCCGGTTCCGCCTCGACGGCCTGTCGGCGTTCTTTCTTGTCGTTGTCAATTTGGGCGGCACGATCACCAGCCTCTACGGCCTCGGCTACGGCCGGCATGAATCCCAGCCGCATCGGGTGCTGCCATTCTATCCCGCCTTCCTCGCCGGCATGAACCTCGTGGTGCTGGCGAACGACGCCTTCAGCTTCCTGTTGTCCTGGGAATTCATGTCGCTCGCCTCCTGGGCGCTGGTCATGGCGCATCACCGCGACGAGGCCAACCGGCGGGCCGGCTACATCTACCTGGTGATGGCAAGCTTCGGCACGATGGCGCTGCTGCTTGCCTTCGGCCTGTTGGCCGGGCCGGCGGGAACCTATGCGTTCGACGCGATGCGGACGGCGCATCCCGGCTCGTTCGTCGCCAGCGCGGTGCTGGTTCTCATGCTGCTCGGCGCCGGCTCCAAGGCCGGCCTCGTGCCGCTGCATGCCTGGCTGCCGCTTGCTCATCCGGCGGCACCCAGCCACGTCTCGGCGCTGATGAGCGGCATCATGACGAAGGTCGCCATCTATGGCTTCGTCCGCGTGGTGTTCGACCTGCTTGGCGAGCCGGCATGGTGGTCAGGCGTCGCGGTGCTTCTCATCGGCGGCGTGACGGCGGTGCTGGGCATCCTGCACGCGCTGATGGAAAAGGACCTGAAGCGGCTGCTCGCCTACTCCACCATCGAGAATATCGGCGTCATCTTCGCCAGCCTCGGCCTTGCGCTGGCCTTCAAGGCAAACGGCATGCCGTCGGCGGCCGCGCTGGCCTTCACCGCGGCGCTCTTCCACGTGCTGAACCATTCCTTCTTCAAGAACCTGCTGTTCTTCGGCGCCGGCGCGGTGCTGACAGCAACCGGCGAACGCGACATGGAGAAGCTGGGCGGCCTCATCCATCGCCTGCCGGTGACCAGCTTTGTCTTCCTCATCGGCTGCGTCTCGATCTCGGCGCTGCCGCCCTTCAACGGCTTTGCCTCCGAATGGCTGGCCTTCCAGGCCATATTGCGCAGCCCCGAGCTGCCGCAATGGGGGCTGAAGGTCATCGTGCCCGCGGCCGGCGGCATGCTGGCGCTGTCGGCCGCACTTGCCGCGGCCTGCTTCGTCAAGGCATTCGGCATCACCTTCCTTGGCCGGGCGCGTTCGGCGGCGGTGGAACGCGCGCACGAAGTCGATCGCTGGTCGCTGGCGGCGATGGCCGTGCTTGCCGCCTTCTGCCTGCTCGCCGGCATCCTGCCAGGCTTGGTCATCGACAGCCTGTCGACGGTGACGCTTCCGCTCGTCGGCGAGCGCATGCCGGTTCAGATGGCGCAGCCCTGGCTGTCGATCGTGCCGATCGCCGAGAGCCGCAGCTCCTATAACGGCCTGCTGGTCTTTGTCTTCATCACCATCTCGGCGTCGCTCGCGGCCTTCTTCATCCACCGCTTCGCCTCGCATGCGCTGCGCCGGGGCATTGCGTGGGGATGCGGCTTCCCGGATGCGGTGCCGGCCGCGCAATACACGGCCGTCAGCTTCGCGCAGCCCATTCGCCGCGTCTTCGGAGGCTTCGCGTTCCGCTCCCGCGAGACGGTGGACATGCCGGCGCCGGGCGCGCTGGAGCCGGCGCGACTCAAGGTGGAGATGCACGATGTGGCCTGGGAGATCTTCTACCAGCCGATCACCGGCGCGATCGATTTCGCCACCGAGCGGCTGAACCACCTGCAGTTCCTGACCATCCGCCGCTACCTGACGCTGGTCTTTCTCTACCTCGTCATCCTGCTTCTGGTGCTCGCGCTATGGCCATGATCTCGCAGCTGGCCGTGCAGGGCGCGCAGATGCTCGCGGTGCTTTTGCTGGCGCCGCTGCTGATCGGCTTCGTTCGCAAGGTGAAGGCAAGGCTGGTCAGGCGGCAGGGGCCTTCGCTGATCCAGCCCTATCGCGACCTCGTCAGGCTGATGCGCAAGGAAGTCGTGCTGGCGGACAATGCGTCCTGGCTGTTCCGGGTGACGCCCTATCTGATCTTCGCCGCCACCTGGGTGGCGGCGGCGCTCGTTCCGACCTTCGCCACCGGCCTCGAATTCAGCTGGACCGCCGACCTCATCGTCATCGTGGCGCTGCTCGGCAGCGCGCGCTTCTTCCAGGCGCTGGCGGGAATGGATGTCGGCACCAGCTTCGGCGGCCTCGGCGCCAGCCGCGAGGTGATGATCGCGTCGCTGGCCGAACCGGCGATGCTGCTCACCGTGTTCAGCCTGGCGCTGCTGGCCGGCGCCACGCAGCTCTCGACGGTCGCCGCCTTCATGGGCTCTCCGCAAGTCGGGTTGCGGGTGTCGCTCGGCATGTCGCTGATCGCGCTCGTGATGGTGGCGATCGCCGAGAATGCCCGCATACCGGTCGACAATCCGGCCACGCATCTGGAGCTCACCATGGTGCATGAGGCGATGATCCTGGAATATTCCGGCCGCCATCTGGCGATGATCGAGCTCGCCACCTTCCTCAAGCTGCTGCTCTACATGTCGCTGATCGCCTGCGTCTTCCTGCCTTGGGGGCTGGACAGCGGGGGGACCGGGCCGAAATCGCTGGCCATCGGCGCCGTCACCTATCTCTGCAAGCTCACGGTGCTTGCCATCCTGCTTGCCGTGTTCGAGACGGCGGTCGCCAAGATGCGTGTCTTCCGCGTCCCGGACTTCCTGGGCGCCGCGCTGATGCTGGCGCTGCTCGGCACGCTGTTGCTGTTCGTCTCGCGGAGCCTGTGATGAACGGTCTCACCTTCGACATCGCCCATCTGCTCGCCGGCAGCCTAGTGCTGATCTCCTTCATGATGCTCTACCAGGACCGGCTGTTCGCGCTGATCAACGTCTTTGCGCTGCATGCCGTCGTGCTGGCGCTTTCGGTGGCCTGGCAGGCCTATATTCAGGACGCGCATCATCTCTACATCACGGCGGCAATCGCGTTGGTCTTCAAGGCGATCGTCATTCCGGTCGGGCTGCATCGCATCATCCAGCGGCTCGGCATCCACCGCGACATCGAGACCGCGGTCGGCATCGGCCCGACCATGCTTGCCGGCATCGGGCTGGTGACGCTCTCCATGGTGCTGATGCTCAGGGTGACGCCCGAGGCCGACCCGCTCGCCCGCGAGGATCTCGCCTTCGCGCTGTCGATCATCCTGCTGGGGCTGCTGGTGATGGTGACTAGGCGCAACGCCGTCAGCCAGGTCGTCGGCTTCATGTCACTGGAGAACGGCTTGGTGCTGGCCGCCACCGGCGCCAAGGGCATGCCGCTGGTCGTCGAGATCAGCGTCGCCTTCTCGATCCTGATCGCCTTCATCGTCATCGGCGTCTTCCTGTTCCGCATCCGCGAACGGTTCGATTCGGTCGATATCGGCGCGCTCGACGACTACCGGGGAGAACGCCGGTGAGCGGGATTTCCTTCGACGCCGTGGCCGCGATCCTTTTCATCCCGGCGGGCGCCGCGGCCATCCTGGCGGCGATGCCGAACTACCGCATGACGGCGACCGTCAATGTCATCGCCAGCCTGCTCACCTTGCTCGCGGCGCTGTCGCTGTTCGTCACGGACCGGCCGGCGCCGGGACAATATCTGCTGGTCGACGACCTCAACATCGTCTTCATCGTGCTCAACACATTCGTCGGCTTCACCACCAGCGTGTTCAGCGCGTCCTACATCGCGCATGAGCTGGAAACCGGCCGGCTGACCGCGCCGAACCTGCGCTTCTACCACGCGATGTACCAGATCATGATGTTCGGCATGAACCTGGCCTTCGTGTCGAACAATATCGGCCTGATGTGGGTCGCGGTGGAGCTCGCCACGCTGACCACCGTGCTGATGGTCGGCATCTACCGCACGCATGAGGCGCTGGAAGCGGCGTGGAAATATTTCATCCTCGGCAGCGTCGGCATCGCGCTCGCGCTGTTCGGAACGATCCTCGTCTACATGGCCGCGCAGCCGGTCGTCGGCGAAGGCACCAACGCCATGGTCTGGTCGGTGCTGATCGAAAAGGCGGCGCGTTTCGATCCCGCGCTGCTCAGCGTCGCCTTCATCTTCCTGCTGCTCGGCTACGGCACCAAGGTCGGCCTTGCCCCCTTGCATGCCTGGCTGCCCGACGCCCATGCGGAGGGCCCGACGCCGATCTCGGCGGTGCTGTCGGGCCTGCTGCTCAATGTCGCGCTTTATGCCGTGCTGCGCTTCAAGCTGTTGCTCGCGGCGAGCCCACAGGCGATCGGCCCCGGACCGCTGATGGTCACGATGGGACTGACCTCGCTGATCTTCGCGGGCTTCATGCTCTACCGCCGCCGCGACATCAAACGCCTGTTCGCCTATTCCTCGATCGAGCATATGGGCATCATCGTCTTTGCCTTCGGCATGGGCGGCCCGCTCGCCAATTTCGCCGGCCTGCTGCACATGGTCATGCACAGCCTGACCAAATCGGCGATTTTCTTCGCCGTCGGCCATATCGCGCAGGTCAAGGGCACGCAGAAGATCTCCGAGATCAGGGGGCTGACCGAAAGCCATCCCGGACTTGGCTGGGCGCTGGTCATCGGCGTCGTGGCCATCGCCGGCCTGCCGCCGCTCGGCATCTTCATGAGCGAGTTCCTGGTCGTCAGCTCGACCTTCGCCAGGCATCCGTGGCTGGCGATCCCGCTGGTGTTCGGGCTGCTCATCGCTTTCGGCGCGCTGCTTTTACGGCTGACCGGCGTCGCCTTCGGCGAGCCGCGCGGCGGCATGGCGCCAGTCGAGGCGTCCTACGTGCCGATGTATTCGCACCTCGCTTTGGTGTTTGCCGCCGGCATCTATCTGCCGGCGCCGCTGGTGGCGTGGTTCCAGCATGTCGCCGGTATCCTGGGGTAGGCGCATGGTGAGGAAAAACATACCCGCGCTTGCCGATCTCATCGAGGCCGACCGCCAGGTCGAACATCACGCGCCCTGGCGGCGCGCCGTGGTCGCCCCGAAGGCCTGGAACCTCGCCATCGAGCAGCTCGCCGCCGGACGCTGGAGCCTGCTCGGCCTCTGGGGGGAGCCGGACAAGGTGCACATGGCGCTTCTCGACGAGGCGCAGACCATCGGCGTGATCAGCCTGGATTGCCGTGGCGGCCGTTACCCGTCGGTCGGCCAGCTCCATCCACCGGCGCTCCGGCTGGAACGCGCCGCGGCGGATCTGTTCGGGCTGGCGCCGCAAGGCCTGCCCGACACCCGCCGCTGGCTCGACCATGGCCAGTGGGGCATCAGCCACCCGCTGGCGGCGCGGCCCGGCGGGCCCGCGGCCGCGTCATCCTACCGGTTCCTGGCGGCCGAGGGCGAGAGCCTTCATCAGATTCCTGTCGGACCGGTGCATGCCGGCATCATCGAGCCGGGACATTTCCGCTTCACCGCCGGCGGCGAAACGGTGGTGCGGCTGGAGGAGCGGCTGGGCTATGTGCACAAGGGCATCGAAGGGTTGATGCAGGGCGCATCGATCGATCGTGCCGCGAAACTCGCGGGGCGAGCGTCAGGCGACAGCACCGTCGCCTATTCGCTGGCCTTCGCTCGCGCGGTAGAGGCGGCGCTCGGCATCACGCCGCCGGCGCGCGCGATCTGGCTGCGGGCGCTGATGGCCGAATTGGAGCGCCTTGCCAACCATCTCGGCGACATCGGCGCCATCTGCAACGACGCCGCCTTCGCGATCATGCATGCGCATTGCGGCGTGTTGCGCGAACGCGTGCTGCGCGCCGCCGATGCGGCCTTCGGCCATCGCCTGATGCGCGACCGCATCCTGCCCGGCGGCACGGCAAGCGATCTGAACGAGGCGGGGACGGATGCCATCCGGTCGCTGGTCGCGGAAATCAGGCGGCGCTTCCCGCATCTGGTGGAGCTCTACGACAACACCGCCTCGCTGCAGGACCGCACGGTGGCGACCGGCCGGCTCAAGGGCGAGCTTGCTCGGCAATATGCCGCGGGCGGCTATGTCGGGCGCGCCTCGGGCCGCGATTTCGACGCGCGCCGCATGCCGGGTTACGCGCCCTATGACGAGCTCGCCTTCGATGTGCCGGTGCTGCAGGAGGGCGACGTCAACGCGCGCGTCTGGATCCGCGTGCGGGAGGTCGAGCAGAGCCTGTCGCTGATCGAGCAGATTCTCGGGCGGCTGCCCACCGGCCCGACCCTCGTCGACCTCGCTGCGCCAGAAGGGCCGCGCGAAGGCATGGCGCTGGTCGAGGGTTTTCGCGGCGACATTCTTGCCTGGCTCCGCATCGGCGAGGACGGCCTGATCGAGCGCTGCCACCTGCGCGACCCGTCATGGTTCCAGTGGCCGCTCTTGGAGGCGGCGATCGAGGGGAACATCGTCGCCGATTTCCCGCTCTGCAACAAATCGTTCAACTGCTCCTATTCCGGCCACGACCTGTAGAACCATGCGAAAACTGCTCTTCGAAAGCCTGATCCGCCCGCCCCTGACGGAACGCGCGCCGCAAGTCAGCAATGCTGCCGTCGACGAGCTGGCGCGCGCGCTTGACGGCATGGCGCGCCGGAAACTCGGTCGGAGCCTTTCGATCCGCGCGGTCGACGCCGGCTCCTGCAATGGCTGCGAGCTCGAAATGCACGCGCTCAACAACGCCTTCTACGACATCGAGCGCTTCGGCTTCCGCTTCGTCGCCTCGCCGCGACATGCCGACGTGCTGATGGTCACCGGTCCGGTCACCAAGAACATGCGCGAGGCGCTGAAGCGGACCTTTGAGGCGACGCCCAACCCGAAATGGGTGGTTGCATTAGGCGACTGCGCGAAGGACGGCGGCTGCTTCGCCGGCAGCTACGCCGTCGTCGGCGGCGTGTCGGACGTGGTGCCGGTCGACCTGCATATTCCAGGCTGCCCGCCGCCGCCGATCGAGATCCTCAAGGGATTGATCGCCCTGCTCGACGGCGCGAACGGGAAGGCTGGGAAGACCGGCGCCGTCAAGGGCTGACTGCCGCAGTTTGCGGCCAACTCGGTCCTACCGGTCGACCACCAGCCGCAGCACCCTTGACGCCGGCGACAGCCGCACCTGCCGGCCCCAGTCGAAGGCGATGAAATCCTGCTCTATGCCGTCGGCGAAAATCACGCCGCCCTCGTTCATGCGCGAGGTGATGAAGAGCGGTTTCTCGGTGATCTTTCCCGCCTGCAATTTCGTGGCGGTGGCGATGCTTGGAAAGGGCTCGCGCACCCAGAAGCCGACCGCATGTTCCTCGCGGCCGAGCGACAGCTCCAGATGCGTCGCTTCCATGATCGAGCGCGCCCAGCCGGTCGCACCGGTGCCGGAGGCGACGATGAGGCCGCTGGAGGAATGATCCTCCGCCTCGCCTTCCGCCTCGATCCGGTAACGGGCCGACTGGTGGCTGCGATGGCCGACGAAAATCTCGTTGAGCGCAAGCAGCATCTCGCCCTCGCCGAGCTCGGCCTGGACCATGGTACGCGACTCCATGTCGACGTCGCCGGCGACGCTGGCGACAAGCAGCCTGGCCAGCCTGCCGGCGCCGATGCGCACCAGCACCCCGTCATAGAGATCCGGCGCCGGATTGACGCCGAGCACCGGCTGGCCGTTGAGATATTTGGCGACGTTGGCGACCAGGCCGTCCTGCCCGACGGCGACAATGACGTCGTCGGGCGCGAACAGGAAGCGGTTAAGGTCGGCGCGCATCACCAGGGTCTGGCGCCAGTCGGCCGGCACCGAGGCGCGCGCCGTGCCGAGCACCGCGTGGAAGCGATCGTGCCGGGCCTCGACGTCTTCCAGCCGCTGGCCGCGCGTCTCGAGGAAGAAGCGCGCCTGGCCGCGCGTCGCGTGATGCGCGATCAGCAGCTCGTAGTCGGTCTCGCGCGTCACGAAGACCGCGCGGGGACGGTTCGCGGCCATTGATGCCCCCTCCTCAGCGCGCCTCGATGACCGCCCGGCCCTTGCGGAACTCGCCAAGCACCGTGGCGAGCAGGTCGGGCGTGACGTTGACATGCTCGATCTTGTCCAGCTTGCCGGCGAGCTGCTGGGCGGCAAGGCCGAGCAGGATCGCGGGCGGCAGGTCGCGGTAGATGGCGATATGCTGCTGTTCGGCTTCCGCCTTGGCGCCCTCGATGGCGCGGATCCGCTCGGCCTCGGCGCCGGCTTCGATCTGCTGCGCTTCGGCCGCGCCGGTGGCGCGGTTGCGGACGTTCTCAGCCTCTTCGGCGATGAGCAGCTTCTCGCGTCGGGCCAGCTCGGTCTTATTCGCCAGCTCGTTCTCGGCGATGGCACGCTCCTTCTCCACGGCAAGCGCCCGGCGCTGGAAGGTCGCCTCGTCGGCCTTCTGCTGCAGCGCCTCGAAGGTCGGCGTCTGCAGCGCCCGCTCGAGTTCGCTGGTCGGCGTCAGGTTGGTGAGACGCACGGCGACGGCGGCGACGCCGATGTCGGTCAGCGCCGGATCGGCGGCGACCAGCGCCTGCAGCCGTTCGCGCAACGGCGCCGGGCCGGCGTCGAGCAGCGCGCGCACCGGCGCCTGGCCGAGATATTGCTGCACCGCCTGGTTAGCGATGCCGGCAATGCGGGCCTGGATCTTCTCGATCGGTTCGCCGCGCAGCTTGCCGGTCTTGAGATCGATGCTGAAATCGACACGTTCGGCAAGCCGCGCCGGATCGACCACATGCCAGCCGATCGTGCCCTGCACGGCGACGGTCTGGAAATCCTGGCTGCGGCCCTTGACGAAGAGCGTCATCTCGCGGTCGTCCATCGGCAGCTCGGCGATGCTGGCGGTCTCGGGCACGAACCATAAGACCAGGCCGCGGCCGCTCTGCATTTCGCGGCCGTCGCGGTAGCGGATGACGTGGCTGCTTGCCTCGCTGCGAAGCTGGGCGACAAAGCCTAAACTGCGGATGGTGGCCATGATGGTCTCTCCCTCAATCAGCCATGAGACGTTGGAAACGATAGAGTTCGGCCGGGCGGAAAGCAGCGCCCGATTCATAGGCGCCGGTCGCCGCCAGCCAGCCCTTGTCGAGTTGGCGGCGGCGGAAGGCCGGCTTGTTGAGCGACGTGCCCAGGATCGCCTCGTGCACGTCCTGCAGCTGCCGCAACGTGAAGAATTCGGGCAGCAGCGCGAAGGCGACATCGGAATAGTCGAGCTTGCCGCGCAGCCTGAGCATGGCCGTCGCCAGGATATCGGCATGGTCGAAAGCGAGCGTCAGTTTTTCGCCTTCCGGCGCGAGCACATCGACCGGTCCGCCGGTCTCTCCGGCCCAGGCCACATGGATCGCGGCCGGCAGCAGCGCCGGCTTCGCGCCGAGCGCCGCATCGAATGCCTGCTCGGTGAGCAGCGCCAGATAGGCGATGCTGATAATGCGCATGCGCGGATCGCGTTCCACCGCGCCGAACGTGTAGAGCTGCTCGAGATGCGCCTCGCCCATGCCGGCCTTTTCGCGCAGCACGCGCGCGGCGGCCGCGTCGAGGGATTCGTCGATGCCGACAAAGCCGCCCGGCAGCGCCCAGCGCCCCGCATGCGGAAGCTGGTCGCGCTTGACCAGCAGCACGGCCGGCCGCCCGGCGCGGATACCGAGCAGCACAAGGTCGACCGCCACCGACGGCCGCTGGAAGGCGCTCGGGTCGTAGTCCTTGAGGAAATCGGTCTCGTTCATCATATGCCCTGATCCATAATATGCAAATTACATATATCTAATTTGCATATATGTCAAGGGACATTTCCGCCTGTCACCGGACAGACTCGAGCGGCTGGAATGCAGTCTGGGCGGGAGAGGTATCCGCAGGCCGTGCGTCGCGGCAAGTGTCCCTATGCCGCTGCGGCTTCATACAATCGCCATCGCCTAACGAACGTTCGGCCAGCCCCGAAGGGCGATATCCGCGACCGCTTCCAATTCCTTTTTGTTCGCTCCATCAGCCGACAATATCGCCATTCCGTATATCAGCGCGGAAAGGTACCGGGCGAGATCCGCGGGTTGCGCGCTGGCCTGCAACTCGCCCTCAGCCTGTGCGCGCTGCAGTCGTTTTAATATGCCTGCCTCCCCGCGGCGGCGGCGGGCGGACAGGTCGCCTCTGACCGCCTGCGATATCGGGCTGACTGACAGCGCTCCTTGGACACCCAGACAACCTTGCGGATTGCGGCTGTCTCCGTGCAGCTCGACAGGCCCGGTCATCAGGAGCCTAATTGCGTCCTCAAGCGCCGCGGCCTGCTGCGCGGCGCGTCTGTAGGAACCGGCCCGGCTCTCATAGCGATCCATGACGCGCTGGAACAAGGCCTCCTTGCTGCCGAAGGCGGCGTAGAGGCTGGCGCGGGTAATGCCCAGCGCTTCGGTGAGGTCTGCAATTGAAGTCCCCTCGTAGCCATGGCGCCAGAAGAGCTGCACCGCACGGTCGAGCGCCTGGTCGATGTCGAACTCGCGTGGTCTTCCTGCTCCCATGTCAACTCTCCGACTCAGCGTCTTCATAATAGTGCTTGCTAAATGTAGAATGATCGTTCTACATTTCGGCACCTACGGATTGAGATGGTGAGGGGAAAAATGCTCGGCAAGGTGATGATAGCGCTATCGTTGTTGCTGGCGATATCAGCGCCGATGACTGCTCACGCGGAAGGCGGCACCTTTCCGGGTTTCCACACTGAAATGGTCGCCGCCAACGGCGCCAAAATCTATGCGCGCATCGGCGGATCGGGGCCGGCGGTGGTGCTGATACACGGATTTGGCGACACCGGCGACATGTGGAAGCCGCTGGCTCTCGATCTCTCCAAAGATCATACCGTCATCGTTCCCGATCTGCGCGGCATGGGGCTTTCCTCGATCCCGGAGAGCGGCTACGAAAAATGGAACCAGGCCGCGGACATCAGGGCCGTGCTCGATCATCTGGGCATCGGCAACGCCGACATCATCGGGCACGATATCGGCACGATGGTCGCTTACGCATACGCGGCCCGCTATCCTGAAAAGACGGACAAGCTTGTCGTCATGGATGCGCCGGTGCCGGGCATTCCGCCGTGGAACGATATCGTGCTGGATCCGAGGCTGTGGCATTTCGACTTCGGAGGCCCCGACATGGAGCGCCTCGTGCGCGGCCGCGAACGCATCTATCTCGACAGGTTCTGGAACGAGTTCGCAGGCACGCCGGCGAAATTCGACGAGGCGACCCGCCGGCACTACGCGAAGCTCTATGCAAGGCCCGGCGCCATGCGCGCCGCCTTCGCCCAGTTCCGATCGATCCGTAAAGACGCCGTCGACAACCGGGCTGCCTTGGCCAGGAAATTGCCGATGCCCGTGCTTGCCATCGGCGGCGCGAAATCAATTGGCGAGACGGAGGCGGTCTTGATGCGCAACGCCGCCACCAACGTGACCGAAGTCGTCATCCCCGAGTCCGGGCACTGGCTGATGGAAGAGGCTCCCGGACCGACAATCAGCGCCGTGCAGGAATTTTTGAAGCGCAACTGATCCGGCGGCCTGTCGGAGAACCCGATGGCTTAGCCGGCGCGTGGCAGTTCTTGCCCCTGGCATGAAGCAATGGCGCCGCGGATGCGCACCGAGAGCTATGTCAACCCTGGTTTACGCCAATCTGTTGGCCGTCGTCGCCAGCGTGGTTCTATCCTCTTGAGTCTGGCACGCTGATCTTCCTCGGCGCGCTGCGTTGTGATCGGCTCGCGGCGCCATGCGTCTTTGACGGACCGATCAACCGTCAATGCTTCCGCGCTTATGTCGAGAACACCCGGCGCCACATCGGCCACCTCGCCGAAACCATCGAGGCAGCCGAATGCAACAACTACTTCGCAAACGCCGGGTGCGCTTCCGTCAAAACGTAAAAGAGTCTGGTGCGTTTCACCGTTTCAGGGAAACGGTGAAACGCACTACCTCTTTGACGCAATTCCGGACGGAAAACCGCTCACACTTTTCCTAGAATTGCTCTAGCCTGCCCGGTCCTTTTGTGGGGGTTCGAACGCCGCCTGCCCGTGCAGGCCCGAACGGCCCCGCAGGCGGGCTGAGGCCCTTGCGAACTTTCCGCTGTCGAGACGAGGGATGGGCGCCGCCCGAAAACGCAAGCCTCGATCCTGATCAAGGCGCAGGGGTCATTGGGGCGGAACTGGGCGGCGACGCCACGGGTTGCGCCACGACCGGCGCGCAGCTGTCGCCGACCACCAGTGAAGGCTGGAAGACGACGTTGCGCGGTTCGGCAGGACCGCCACGCCTGATCTGATCGACGAGAAGCCGGACCGCCTCGTTGGTCATGTCGACAAGCGGATGCTCGGTGCGCGTCAAGCGCGGACGCAAGCCTCCGATGCCAGGGATGGTATCGGTGGAAGCGATGGAGATGTCGCCCGGACAGCGCAGGCCGAGATCCGCGACTGCCCGCATCACGCCGAGCGCCATCAGGCCGCTCGCGACATAGAGCGCCGTTGGCCGCGCCGGCTGTTCCAACAGGCTGCGCGCCACAGAATAGGCGGCATCCTCACGGAACTCACCCGAGCGTATATAGCGCGATTCAAGCGTCAGGCCCCGCGACCGCATGGCCGCCAGCATCCCGTCGAGTCGGCCACGCCCGGTGGTGACATGCAGCGGGCCGGTGACCGTGCCTAGGCGGGTATGGCCGAGATCGAGCAGATATTCCGTCGCCTGCCTGCCGGCCGATATGTTGTCGATCGTCACCGTGTCCGACCTGTCATCGGCGACGGTACGGCCGAACAGCACGGTCGGGATCGGTTTGCCGTCGGGATCGTTCTGCAGATGCTCCGTCGAGTCGCCGACCGGGACCAGGATCACCCCGTCGCAGGAGAGTGTTCGCACGCGGGCGAGGATGCGACGCTCGACCTCCGGCTTCTCGTCGCTGTTGAAGATCAGCAGCGAATAGCCCCAGGCGGCGACCGCCGCTTCCGCCGCCCACACGACGCGCGAGAAGAAGGGGTTGGCGAGATCGGCCACGACCAGGGCGATCAACTGGCTGCGCCCGCGCTTCAGGTTCCGCGCGGCGAGCGAGGGCGCATAGCTGAGGTCACGGATGGCGGCCAGGACGCGGGCCCGCAATTCCGGACTCACATAGGCGGAATCGTTGATCACCGCCGACACCGTTGCCGTCGATACCTCTGCCTTGCGAGCGACGTCCTTGATGGTGGCCATAGCGAACTCAGCTAATCGATTAGTTGAGTTTTGGTCGCCAGAACGGCCTTTGTCTAGGCTAAATCACCGAGAATTTGCTTGATTGCCGTTGTTATCCGCATAATCTAGCGAAACGGTTCGGCGAGGTAGGCGCCGCAACGTCAAAGGGAGGAGATCATGAAGTGGATAGTCATTGGGGCTGCGTTGGCGGCCGCGGCCGCAGCGTTTCCCGCTCGGGCGGACACGCCGCTGGTCGGCATCGTCTCGATCTCGGCGACGGAGGCGAACAACGCCCGCTATATCGTCGGCGCCAAGGCCGCTGCCAAGGAGATCGGCTGGGATGTTTCGGTCATCGATGCGGCGGGCAGCGCCGACCAGGCGAATGCCGCGATCCAGAATTTTGCGCAGCGCGGCTCGGCGGCAATCGTCGATATGGTGTTTCCCTATTCCTCGATCGGGGCAGGGCTCCAGGCCGCCAAGTCGGCCAATATCCCGGTCGTCACCTGGGGTGGCGGGCTCGGAAGCTCGGTCGCCGCCACCAATGGCTCGGGCGGGCCGATGGTGGTGCCGGTCAATGAGCTGATGCTGAAGACGATGGGCGGCAAGGGCTCCATCCTGGCGCTGACCTATCACACCGGCGAGGTCTGCCGGAACCGCGAGGTCGAGCTCGACAAGGCGCTCGCGGCCAATCCCGACATCAAGGTCACGAAGAACGAGGTGCGCATCCCCGGCTATTTCGAGGATGGCGCGCAATATGCCAATGCCTGGCTGGCCTCGCACCCGGCGGGCCAGGAGAATCTCGCCATCTGGGGCTGCTGGGACGATCCGGCGATCGGCGCCATCGGCTCGCTCAGGGCGCAGGGCCGCGACGACGTCAAGGTCTATGGCGTCAACGGCAACGCGCAGGCGCTGGAGAACATCAACAACGGCTTCATGACCGCGACCGCCTGGCAAGACAGCTATACTGAAGGCTACAATATGATCAAACTGCTGCCGGAGATCCGCAAGGCCGGCGCGGACTGGACGCCGAAGGCGGTGGAGGTGCCCGCGGTGCTCGTCACCAAGGACACTATCGACGACTTCATCGCCAAGCATCCGGACGCCATGAAATAGGAACCTCAACGCTTCACCCATGAACCCAGTCCCGACAGCGATGGCGGCGCCGCCGGCGGTGCCGTTCGTGGCGGCGAATGCGATCAGCAAATCCTACGGAGGAGCGCAGGCGCTGCGCGGCGCTTCGCTCTCCGTGCTGCCCGGCGAAGTGCATGGGCTGGTCGGCGCCAACGGCGCCGGCAAGTCGACATTGATCCGTATCCTGGCCGGCGTGACTCAGCCGGACACGGGCGAAATCGCCATCGAGGGCAGGCCGGTGGCGATCGTGTCGCCGCACGCGGCGAGCGGGCTCGGCATGAGCTTCATCCATCAGGAGCTCGCCTTCGTGCCGGATATGACGGTGCTCGAGAACATAATGCTTGGCCTGCCCAAGAAGAAGACGAGGCTCGGCCTGGTCGACTGGTCCGCGATCCAGAGCGACGTCGCGCCGATCATCGAACGCGTCGGTATAACCGCGCCGCTCGACGCCGCGGCCAAGAGCCTGTCGACGGCCGAGAACTGGCTGATCAGCATTGCCCGGGCGCTGGTTTGGAAGGCGCGCCTCATCGTCATGGACGAGCCGACCGCTTCGCTCTCGGCAGGCGAATGCCGCAAGCTCTTCTCCATCATTCGGGGGCTTTCGGCGGCGGGCGTGGCAGTGCTCTACGTCTCGCACCGGCTGGACGAAATCCTCGATCTGTGCAGTCGGGTCACCGTTTTCCGCGATGGCCGGTCTGTTGCGGTCCTCGACGGCTCCGGACTGACCCGGCGCCGGCTGGTCCAGGAGATCGTCGGCGGGGCGGTCGAACAGCTGCCCAAGTCGCGCGAGGCGACGGGCGGTGAGATCGTGCTGTCAGTGCGGGGCCTGCGCCGCCTGCCGCGCGTGGAGGAAGCAAGCTTCGACCTCCGCCGCGGCGAGGTACTTGGGCTCGGCGGCCTTGTCGGCGCCGGGCGCAGCGAGCTTGCGCGTCTGCTCTACGGCGCCGACCGGCCCGACGCCGGCAGCATGACGATAGAGGGAAGGCCTTTTGCGCCGCGCACCCCGGCCGGCGCGGTGCGCGCCGGGCTCGGCCTTGTGCCGGAGGAGCGCCGTACGGAGGGGCTGCTCCTCGGCAAATCCGTCGCCTTCAATCTCAGCCTCGGCAATCTCACGCCTCTCCTCGCCAGCCCGGTCCTGCCCTTCATCAGCCTGCGCAAGCGGGCGCGGCTGGCGCAGGCGACGATCCGCGACCTGTCGATCAAGGCCGGCTCGCCGGAACAGCCGGTCGGGCGGCTTTCCGGCGGCAACCAGCAGAAGGTCGTCATCGGCCGCTGGCTGCGCTCGAAGCCGAAGGTGCTCATCCTCGACGAGCCGACGCGCGGCGTCGATATCGGCGCTCGCGGGGAAATCCATCGGCTCATCCGCGAGCTCGCCGGACACGGCATGGCCGTGCTCGTCATCTCGTCCGAACCGGACGAACTCCCCGATCTGTGCGACCGGGTCCTGGTGATGGCGGAAGGACGGATCGTGCGCGAGCTCGCCGGCACCGACCTCACCCGCAGCGCCATCATCGAGGCAAGCTATGCCTTAACCGAGGAAAGGGTTTCCGCATGAGTGACGCCGGTTACACGCGACGCCTCTCGCCCGGCACCAGGGCCGCGCTCGGTGTTTTCGCGCGCTATGGCACGATCATCGGCCTGCTCGTGATGATCCTGGTCTTCTCGTTCCTGTCGCCGCACGCCTTTCCGACCTACAATAATTTCATCAACGTGCTGAGCCAGGCATCCCTCGCCATGATCATCGCCGGCGGGCTGACCATGGCCGTGATCGTCGGCGAGCTCGACCTCTCGGTCGGCTATGCCGCCAGCCTGCACGGCGTGCTCGTCACGGGGCTGATCGTGGCAAACCATCTGCCGATCCCGGTGGCGGTTCTGATCGAGCTCGCGCTGGGGGCCCTCATCGGCGTCGTCAACGGCGTGATCGTCACCAAGCTCAAGGTCAATTCGGTGATCGCCACGCTTGGCGTCGGCACCGTGCTGGTCGGCCTCTCCTTTGCCTATTCGGCCGGCGTGCCGATCGTCTCCGGCGTACCGGAATCCTTCCTGCAGCTGGCGCTGGGACGCTGGCTGTTCGGCATCCCCAACCCGATCATCTTCATGGCGCTGGTGTTCGGCAGCCTGTGGTTGCTGGTCGAGCGCACGGCGATCGGCCAGGAGATCCAGGCGGTCGGCGGCAATCCCGCCGCTGCGAGGCTCGCCGGCATCAATGTCGACCGCATCAAGATCCTCGGCTTCGTGCTTTCCGGCATGTGCGCGGCCCTCACCGGCACCTTGCTTGCCGCCAGGCTCGGCAGCGGCACGACCAATGCCGCCGATTCCTATCTGCTGACCGCCTTCGCCGCCGTCTTCCTCGGATCGGCCACGCTGCGCGACGGCGAATTCCACATATTGGGCACGCTCATCGGCACGCTCATCATCGTGCTCGGCTTCAACGGGCTCAACATCTTCGGCGCGCCGACCTTCTCGCAATTCGTGTTTCAGGGCGCCATCCTGATCGTCGCGGTCGGACTCGCCAGCCTTGGCCGCTCGCTTGCCGAAAGCTGAATTGGAGGAGGATACCGATGACCGTTCCGCAATCCGCGAAATGGCAAGTCTTCGTGCTGGAATATGCGCGCTCCAAGGAGCAACCCTGGGTCGATCTCATCAGCGGCATGTACAATGACGGCGTGGTCGACCTGCCCTTCTCCTTCGTGCTCGCGCGCAACGGCGAACGCAACGTGCTGATCGATACCGGCTTCATGCAGGACGACCACAGCTTCTCGCAGAAGTTCGGCATCCCGACATGGATCTCGCCGGTGCGGATGCTGGCGGCGCTCGACATCGCAGCCGATCAGATCAGCGACATCGTGGTCACCCATGCGCATTTCGACCATATGGGCTCGATCGCAGAATTCCCGCGCGCGCATATCCACATCCAGAAGAGCGAACTGCTTTCGTGGTACGAGGCGATCGCGCTGCCGAAACGCTTCGCGCATCTGACCGCCATCATCGATCCCGACAATTTGCGCACCGCCCTCGAAGCCTCGATCGAGCATCGCGTGACGCTCATCGACGGCGACAAGGACAACATCCTGCCCGGCATCCATGCGCGGCTCGGCAGCGGCCACACGATCGGCCAGCAATTCGTGCTCGTCGACACCGATGCCGGTCGCCGGGTGATCTCCGGCGATTGCGTCTATTCGCGCCGCCAGTTCACCGGGCACAATCACGACGGCGTCTATGTCCCGCTCAACAATGCGGTGGGCAGCGTCTGGGAGCAGCTGAAGACCATCGACAAGATGAATGACGAGCTCGGCGGCGACCTGTCGAAGCTTGTCGTGCTGCATGACGTCGAGCGCTGGAAGGACCATCCGGTCGTCAAGGAGGTCGAGGGCTTCAAGATCGTCCGGCTCACCTGATCACGGGAGACCGTCGCGAGATCATGCCGGAGCGTAGCTCAACCTGATCACATCATCGCCGATCCGGTCATGCGCCATCAGGCGAAGCGGCGGCCGGGGTCCGGCGAAATAAGGCTTGCCGCGGCCAAGCACGACCGGGTGCAGGTAGATCCGATACTCGTCGATCAAGCCCAGTTCGGTGAGGCTTCGCGCCAAGTCCGGGCCGGCGACTTCGATCTCGCCGTCGTACTCGGCCTTCAGCTTGCGCATCTCGCCCTCAAGGTCATCCCCGACGAGGCTGGCGTTGGGGCCGACCGACTGCAACGAGCGCGAGACGACCCATTTCGGCTGGCGCCGCCACGCCGCCGGGTAGGCAAGCCGATCGGTATCCCATTCAGGATGCTCGTCGTCCCAGTAGCGCACGATCTCATACATGCGGCGACCGTAGACGCTGCCCGACTGCCGCTCGGTCTCCTCGATGAAGTGGCGGAAGAGCGTGGGGCTTGGCCCGAACGCCGTGTGATCGACATAGCCGTCCAGCGACTGGTTCATTCCGAAGACGAGCTTGGCCATTGCCTGTTCCTCACATGGCATTCGCGCGATCCGATTGCGTTGTGCAATCGGTTCAGGTTAAGCTGACCGGTTTATTTTGCAATTGGGTTTTGATGGTGCGCGAGTCTACCGGATCAATCCGAGCGCGCATCGTCGTTCCGCCAAGCGGTCCTATCCGGTTGCGAACAACATTCGACGTTTCGCACTCAAGGCCAATCCGCCGGCAGGCACGTTCTCGCCGAACCCTCACGAGCGGATGCGAATGACCGTCTTTCCCGAGCGCCGCTCGGTGGAGTTAAAGGTTGCGAGGGCATCATCCAGGCTTGAGACCTTGCCGATGTTCGTCCGCAATCTTCCGTCCCGCACCCGTTGGACTATCTCGGAAAGCTGGGCGCGGTCAGCCTCGACGACGAAGTCGATCGTCAGACCGTCGGCGGGTCGGACATCCGTCGGCGCGACGACGGTTACCAGCGTGCCGCCAGGACGGATCAGCGCTGCCGAGCGCTTCTGGATATCGCCGCCGATGACGTCGAACACCAGGTCGACACCGCCGATGTCCTCCAGCGTATCGTTCCCGAGGTCGACGAACTCGTTTGCACCGAAATCGAGAGCCTTCCGCCGGTCGGCGGCGCGTCCGGTGCCTATGACATAGGCTCCGGCTTCCCGTGCGAGTTGCGTCACGACCGAACCGACGGCACCGGCCGCGCCATGCGCAAGCACGCTCTGTCCCGCCTCAAGGCGGCCGTGCTGGAACAGGCCCTGCCATGCCGTCAGGCCCGAGATCGGCAAGCTCGCGCCCACCGTAAAGTCGACATCGCCGGGCAGCGGCGCGAGGTTGCGCGCCTCCATGGCGACGTACTCGGCGAGTGTGCCGTCGCGATGCCAGTCCGACAGGCCGAACACCCGCTGACCGATTGAGAGCCCAGTCGTCCCATAGCCGAGGGCAGTGACCACGCCGGCCAACTCGTGACCGAGGATCGACAGCGTCCGGTCACCGAAGGCCCGATCGGCCCAGGTCGAGGGCCACTCCAGTTCGGTGTTGACGAACCCCGCCGCGTGGACCTGAACGACGACGTCGTTTATCGCCGCCCGCGGCTCGGGCCGCTCCACCAGCTTCATTCCGGCTGCTCCCGCCGACTGGTCCGTAACAACGATTGCTTTCATAGGAATTGTCTCCTCGGATATTTGCTGGTTTGCAGGCGGAAGGTCTTTTCGGTTCCTCACGCGACTGCTCGTCGGCTCGAAGACGCCCGTTACAACCTCGATGTCGATTTGCCGAGCGACGGCGGCGGGCGCGCTTCACAGCCAAAAGCTGCGTCACATCACGGAGATCCATCCGCCGATGAGACGGCAACCATCAGCCATTTTCCGTCGAAGCCTTGCTCCGGTCTAGATCGCGCTGGAGCCACCGGGGGCGATTTTTGAACCAACATCAATCGGCAGGCTGTGCTCAAGCGACCACCGCCAGGCCCGGCGAAGCACGCAGGCGGGCTATGTCGCGCGCCGGCGGTTCGCCAAAATGGCGGCGATATTCGCGACTGAACTGCGACGGGCTTTCGTAGCCCACGCGGAAGGCGGCGGTCGTCGCATCGATGTCCTGGACCAGCATCAGGCTGCGCGCGTCCTGCAGCCTGAGCTGTTTTTGGAATTGCAGTGGCGTCATCGCCGTCACCGCGCGAAAATGCTCGTGCAGGCTCGACGGACTCATGCCGACTTCCGCGGCAAGCCGCTCGATGCTGAACCGCTCCCGGAAGTTCTGCCCGATCCAGGCGATGGCGCGGCCGACCTGGGCCACCCGACCCTGGCTGGAGGTGATGTGGCGCATCCTGGCGCCGTCCGGGCCGGCAAGCAGGCGATAGAGAATTTCCTGCTCGGCAAGCGGCCCGAGCACGGGCAGCGCCGCCGGATCGTCGAGCAGGCGCAGCAGGCGCAGGACCGCGTCGAGCAGGCTGGAGCCGGCTTCGGACACGGTCTTGCCTATGGGCAAGAAGGGCGTTCCTGGCGGCGGCGGCACGCGCTGTGCCAAGTCCCCCAGCATGACCGGATCGAAATCGAGGTACAGGCAAAGATAGGGCTTGTCGGGCATCGCCTCGACCACATGACCTGTGGCTGGCAGGTCGTAAGTCACGACCCCATAGCGCCCCGGCGCATATCTGAACACGCGGTCGCCCAGCGTTACCTCCTTTTGCCCCTGGGCGACGAGGCACAGCTGCGGCCGGTAAACACTCGGCATCGGCATCGTCACGGTGGAGGATCGAGCAAGCGTCACACGTTCGATGGGAGTGGCGTGGAAGCCATCCTTCGAGGCGTTCCGGGCAATCAAGGCCGCGATTTTCGAGAGTTTTTCCATGAATGCGACCATCGCACGCGTGCGCAAGCGCGGCAATGCGAACCGCAGCTTCTGGAGGATCAGGCAGCAATCCCGGCGCATCGGGCTAACGGGCCGGCGTCGCCGCGCTCCATGGTGTCAGCAGGTTCTGGTCAGGCGAACCAGGCCGCAGAACAAAGTGAGCAAGCATGGAGCGAACATGACGATCGATAGACTGAAGAGACCCACGGTAGCACTGGGAACCTGGGCCTGGGGCGACAGCGGGCAGACTGGTGATGGTTATTTCGGCAGCCCCCTAACCCGGGCCGGCCTGGAAGAGGTCGCGGACAAGGCGCATGCGGCCGGCTTCACCTTGTGGGACACCGCCATGGTGTACGGCATGGGCCGTTCCGAGACCGTTCTCGGGGAAGTCCTGAAGCGCCTCGACCGCGGCGACTACCAGCTCTCCACCAAGTTCACCCCGCAAGCCGTGGGAACCGGCGACGATCCGGTGGCGGACATGCTGGAGCAGAGCCTGGCACGCCTCGGCACCGACTACATCGACCTCTACTGGATCCACAATCCAGCGGATGTAGCACGCTGGACTCCATGCCTGATCCCGTTGCTGAAGAGCGGGAACGTCAGACATGTCGGCGTCTCGAATCACAATCTTGGCGAAATCGAGCTCGCCAACCGGATCCTCGGAGAAGCCGGGTTCCGGGTCGAGGCCGTCCAGAACCATTACAGCCTCCTCTATCGCAGCTCCGAGGATGCCGGAATCCTGGATTACTGCCGCGGCCAGGGCATCCCGTTCTTCGCCTATATGGTGCTTGAACAGGGCGCCTTGACCGGCAAGTACAGTCCGCAGAACCCGCTGCCGGAAGGCAGCAGCCGGGCGAAGGCTTACAATGGCATGCTGCCTCAGTTGCAGGCGCTGACGGACAAGCTCGCCTCGATCGGCCAGAGCCAAGGTGCCGCGGCCGCCGATGTCGCGACAGCTTGGGCCATCGCCAAGGGCGCGACGCCGATCATCGGGGTCACCAAGCCCGGCTACATCGATGGTCTGGTCCGGGCCGCCAGCATGACGCTCTCCAGCGACGACATCGCAGAGCTGGAAGCTCTCGCTGTCGCCGCCAACGTGAACACCCGCGGCTGGTGGGAGAAAGAGATGGACGTCTGAGCTCCCTCGGATCGAGTTGCCTGCCGTTGTTCGCAAGAACTACGGGAATATGACCCGGCCGTCAGGAGGGGCGGCTAGATCCGAGCGCCGCCTGTGGCGTCGATGGACTGCCCCGTCGTCCACCGTGCGTCGTTTGACGCGACGAAGGTGATGACGTCAGCCACGTCGGCGGGCTGGCCGACACGTGAAAACACCGACAATGCTTCCGCGCCCGCACGCGCGTCCGTCGCAAGCCAGGCCGCGTTCATGTCGGTCTCGGTGACACCGGGCATGACCGAGTTGACGGTTATGCCGCGGCTTGCGAAATCGGGCGCGAGCGCCAGCGTCAGCGTTTCGAGCGCGCCCTTTGACGCCGCATAGGCAGGGTGCGTCGGCGCTGCGATGCGTGTGAAGCCAGTGGAAATGTTGATGATGCGTCCGTCGTCTCGGATGCCATTCGCCAGCGCCTGGATCAGGAAGAACGGCGCCTTGAAGTTGATGGTCATGAGGTCATCGAACGTGGCCTCGCTGGTCTGCGCCAACGGCGTTGCCACCGCGATGCCCGCATTGTTGACGAGGATGTCGAGGCCGGCTTTGCCGGTCGCGGCCAGCGCCGCGGCCTTAAACTCTCCGGCAATGCTGTCGGCAGCCGCCTTCGCGTCGCGCAAATCCGCGCCGATGGCGACAGCTCGCGTCCCCAGTGCCTCGATATCCCGCACCGTAGCGTCCGCGGCTTCCTTGTTGCTGGCGTAGTGCACGCCGATGAGTGCAGCGCCTTCCCTGGCGAAGGCGAGCGCCACTGCGCGCCCGATACCGCGCGATCCGCCGGTTACGAGTGCGACCTTGTTCGAGAGGCGCCCGGACATTTGCAACTCCGTTGCGATTTTTAATAGCGATCGATATATTAATGCCGGTCGATGGTTGTCAACAGATTTTATAGGGATCGATATATAAATGACCGAGCCTCCGAAAAAACGGGGCAGGCCGAGGACCCTGGATCGTAATGTCGGGCTTGATGTCGCGGCGCGACTGTTCTGGGAACACGGCTATGAAGGAACATCGATCGCCGACTTGACGGCGGCCATGGGCGTGACCCCGCCGTCGCTCTATGCGACGTTCGGCTCCAAGGAGGAGTTGTACAGGCAGGCGCTCGACCGTGCCACCGAGCGTGAGAGCAAGGCCCGGATGGACGCGCTACAGAGCGATATGAGCGCTTATGAGGCTTTGTCCTTCTACCTGCACGACGTCGCGACCGGCATCTCGCGTCCCGACGATCCGCGCGGGTGCATCGTCTCGACAGCGGTTGTTCAATGCGCGGCGGAAAACGAGACGGTCGCGAAATCCGTAACCGCAAGGCGCGAGGCTGCCATCAAAGCCATACGCGAACGTTTCGACAGGGCAGTCATCGAAGGGGAACTTGCCGCCGGCACCGACACGGATTCGCTTGCACGCTTCTACGGAGCTTTCGTGCAAGGAATGTCGGTTCAAGCCTGTGACGGCGCCTGTACCGAAAGGTTGAGACGTCTGGTCGATATCGCGCTTTCAGCTTGGCCGGGAAGCCGTGGTGATAGAAGTCGTTGAACGCGCTAATGCATGCCGCCATACCAAAAGAGCATTTTGGATTGCAGAAAAACTGGATGATCCAGAATGCCACCTCTAGTGCAGTGTCGCCAGCAGGCGTGCCGCATACTTCAGATCAGCCGTATCCAAGCCCTCCGCGAAACGCTCGAACAGCGGTTGGAGTAAAGCTCGCGCGCTTTCGTATTGGCTGCGGGCAGCCAGAAAGGTAGCCAGGTCCATCGCAGCGCGCAACTCCCACCCCCGTGCACCATGACCGCGGCTCATTTCGAGCGACCGCCTGAGATACAATTCCGCCTCGTCATCAGCATACGGCTTCGTCACGCGGACGAGGTTTGCTTTCCCCCGCAGCAACTCCGGCATGTAGCAAAGATCCCCATTTGCCTCGACCGATCGAATTGTCTCGTCGATAAGCGCAAGGGCTTCCGGGAACCGGCCCGTCGCGGCGAAGCCTTGAACGAGCGCGATGCTGAGCGGCGTTGTGAGCAGCTCGTATGGGGCTGCGTGAAGGTCCTGAAGAACGCGTTGCAGGCTCCGAACCCCGCTTTCTGCATCGCCTCGACGAATCGCGAGTTCTCCTTGGAAGCCTCGCCCAACCGTTAGGTAAGGCCTGAGAGAGTGCAGCTCGGCGCAGGAGAAAAGACGATTGATGTGCTCCTCCGCGCGGTCGAAATCACCAACCCAGACCAACACGGAAACTGCCCAGACCAGAGCGATGGAGAGCGTTAGCGGATGGTCCAAGGTTTCCGCATCCTTGACTGCCAGCAGCGCACGCTCCACCGCGCGATCCGGATAGCCTTGCAGCCAGAGTGTCCTGGCCAGAATCGCGTCTGCGAGAATTCTGCCGTCAAAGCCGAGATAGTTCGTCGTGGACCGGTCAGAACGGGGGCCGTATCGCAGCGCCTCTTCGAGCGCAGTCCGCGCACGGCCATGCTCCCCGTTCAGATGGAGCGAGATTCCCATCAACGAGTGCGCCAATGTCGTGGACACGGAGTCCTTGATAGTGCCAGCGATGACGGAGCAGCGCTCCGCATAGCTAAGCGCCGTCCTGAACCCTCCCGTGCGCAGATGGAACATCTGCAGTGGACCCAAAACCTGGATCTGATCGAGCGCATTGCCTCGCTCCTCGGCAATTGCGAAGCTTCTGTTCAATGCCGCACGCGCAGCGTCCTGTCCTCCGCGCGTGAACATCAGGGATACACCCGAGGCGGCCTGAAGACGCATCTCGTCGGGCCCTCCATGCGTGCTGTCGTCCAGGGCGAGAATTGCCTGGGCAGCCCAGCGGTGGCATTCGGTGAGCAAGGACATCGACAGGAAGACTGGCGCTGCGGCAGTGGCAAGCCGGATGCCGAGCTGAGTGTTCCCGTTGGGCCCGAAGCACCATTCCAAGGCTGTTCGCACATTCGCAATGCCAGCGAGGTGAAGAGCGCGCTGCGCGGCGCTCGACAAGGTCGGCCATTCAGTTCCAGTCTCCTCCAGCCATCGCAGATAGTAGGTGACGTGGCGGGCGGCCAGCTCCGTGAGTTCGGCATCGTGGACGTCGAGCTGGAGGGCATAGGCCCGCGTCGTATCGAGCAGCCGATACCGCATTGTTGCGCCTGCCGGTCTTGCGGTGATCATCGATTTGGCTACGAGGCTGTCGATGGCACCAAACACCAGAGTTTCGTCGGCGGTGGGGCTCGTCACGATCGTCAGGGCGGCCTCAATCGAAAAGTGGCCAACGAACACGGCGAGCCGGCGAAGCACCAGACGCTCGAACTCGGACAGAAGCCCGAAGCTCCAGTCCAGAGTGGCCTGGAGGGTCTTCTGGCGCGGCGGGGCGGTGCGCTGCCCCGGCCACAGCAGGGTCAGCCGCTCGTCGAGAAGGGCCGCGGTCTTATGAAGGCCGTAGCTCGCAACCCGTCCGGCCGCCAGCTCGATCGCGAGCGGCATGCCATCAAGCTTCCGGCATATGTCGGCCACCACCTTGGCATCCGCGTCGTCGAGATCGAGGCGAGCGCCGCTCGCCGCGGCGCGTTCCACGAACAGCTGGGATGCGGGGAAGCCCTGCGCAACTGACACCGTGAGCTCCGGATCGTCCGGCGGGTATGCCAGCGGCGCCAGCTTGTAAACGTTCTCCCCTTCGACCAGAAGCGGCTCGCGACTTGTCGCGAGGATGTGAGTCTGCGGCGTGTCGGCGAAGATACGGGTTGCCAGGTCTGCAGCCGCATCGATGACATGCTCGCAGGTATCGAGGATCAGGAGGGTCCGCCGCCCCGCGAGATAGGCGATCAACTCGGAGATGGCGTCGTCGGACTGTGGTGACAGCCCGAGCGTCGAGGCCACCGTTGTTGCGACCAAGCTGGGATCGCTGAGCGCGCCTAGATCGATGAAGTGCACGGCGCCAGCGAACATCTCGATCACATCATGCCCGACCGCCACCGCAACGGTGGTCTTGCCGACCCCACCCGTGCCAACGATTGTGACGAAGCGCGTGGCAATGAGCTGGGTTGAAAGCGCGATAGCATCATCGGCCCGCCCCACCATACGAATGAGCCGGCTTGGTAGATTGGCGTGGTAGCTGGCGGCGACCTCGCTGTGCACATCGTTCCGACTGCCCGATCGCGAGATCGGCGCCACAAAGCAGTAGCCTCGTCCGGCCAGGGTAGCGATGTAGCGCGCGCCGTCCTTGCCGTCCCCCAAGGCTTTTCGCAGGTTGGCCATGTGAAATCGCAGGCTACCCTCCTCCACAGTGGCATCGGGCCAGACATGAGCCAGCAGATCCTTCTTGCTGACGACCTCGTTTGGGCGGGCAGCCAAAGTCGCCAGGATGTCGAAGGCGCGTGCACCGAGGTCAACCGGCACGCCCTGGCGCAGAAGGAGCCTTTCGTTCGCAACCAGAGTGAAGGGACCAAACGAAATCATGTCGCTCGTCGGGGCTCCGGTCGTATCATGGAGTCATCCTTCGCCTGATTGAGGAGGATCCCGGCTCGCAGAAGGGCTTTTCCCACAGGACAGATTCGCGCCGAGTGACGATCTGCGGCGAGACTGCTGCTGCTGGCGAGCACTAACAGCTCCTCATAACGCATAACGGGCCAGCAGGGCGACATCTCTCTATGTGTCGAAGCAGCACAGCCTTCCCTCGACCAACGGAGAGTGATCATGCCCGCACAAACAAAACGGCTCTACACTGGCAAAGTCCGCACTACCGGCGGTCGGGACGGAGCGTCCCGCAGCTCCGACGGGAGACTGGATATCCGGCTATCGACACCCGGAGGTCAAGGCAGCGGCACCAATCCGGAACAGCTGTTCGCGGCCGGCTGGTCGGCCTGCTTCGAGGGAGCGATGGCGATCGCCGCCCGTAAGATGAACGTCGCGCTGCCTGCCGGCACAGCAATCGACGCTGAGGTGGATCTGAACGTCGATGAAGGTGCTTACTCCCTCAGCGCGCGCCTCAATGTGAGCCTGCCGGGTCTCGACCCCAACGTCGCACGAGCGGTCGTCGACGCGGCCCATCAGACCTGTCCATACTCGAAGGCCACACGCGGCAACATCGATGTCGAAATTAACCTGATCTAGCCCTCGCTCCCGACTGTCGGTCGGCCCTGACCAAACCTCACAGCAAGGCGGTGCACCAATGAATGCAATCAGAACTCCGGAAGACATCGATCATTCCCGCCGGCGCCTGTTCGGCATCGCCGCCGCGACCTTGGCGGCTGCTCAACTCGGCGCGATCCATAGTGCGAGCGCACAAGGTGCCGCTCCCGAGGCCTCCGGCTCGGCCTCCACAAAGCCTCAGACGTCATTTGCATCGCTGAAGACAATCGAAGCCGGCTTGCTGAGCGTCGGATACGCCGAGGACGGCCCTGTGGATGGGCCCCCGGTCATCCTTCTGCACGGCTGGCCCTATGACATCTACAGCTATGTCGACGTCGTACCGCTGCTTGCGGATGCAGGTTACCGCGTGATCGTGCCCTATCTGCGTGGTTATGGCACGACACGCTTCCTGTCGGACGCGACTGTCCGAAATGGCCAGCAGGCGGCGGTCGCCGTCGACATCATAGCCTTGATGGATGCCCTCAGGATTCAGAAGGCGGTCGTCGCGGGCTACGACTGGGGCGCGCGGACCGCCAATATCGTTGCCGCGCTCTGGCCGGAGCGCTGCAAGGCCATGGTGTCTGTCAGTGGATATCTGATCGGCAGCCAGGCCGCCAACGTGGCGCCGCTGCCGCCGCAGGCCGAGCTCCAGTGGTGGTATCAGTTCTATTTTGCCACCGAGCGTGGCCGTGCAGGCTATGCGAAAAACACGGACGAGTTCGCCAAGCTGATCTGGAGGCTCGCCTCGCCGCAATGGAAGTTCGACGACCCCACTTTCGCACGCAGCGCGGCAGCCTTCGCCAATCCGGACCATGTCGACGTCGTCATCCACAATTACCGTTGGCGTCTCGGCCTCGCCGCAGGCGAACCCAAATATGACGACCTGGAAAAACAGCTCTTTACGTCTCCCATGATCGGCGTGCCGACGATTACGATGGAGGGCGACGCCAATGGCGCGCCGCATCCGGAGCCCAGCGTCTACGCCAAGCGATTTTCCGGCAAGTACGAGCACCGGCTGATCACGGGCGGCATCGGTCACAACCTGCCGCAGGAGGCACCACAGGCCTTCGCCCAGGCCGTCATCGACGTCGACCGGTTCTAGCCACTCGACAGAAGGAACATTGCGATGAGGCGCGTTAATCTCGCATGGGCTGGGCTGGCGGCGATATTCGTCACAGCGGCGGGTGATGCGCTTGGAGCCGGCGCGGGTTCGGAGGCGACGAATGCGTCGCCGATCTATGGCGTGACGATCCCCGACGGTTACCGGGGTTGGGAACTGGTCGCCCCGGCGTTGGAAGCGGACCCGCTGAACGAGCTTCGTGCAGTCGTCGGCAATTCGGTTGCAATCGAAGCCTATCGTGCTTGCACGCTGCCGTTCCCGGACGGTGCTGTTCTCGTCAAGCTGGCATGGAAGCGGGCGCAATCGCCCGAGTTTGAGCCCGCTTCTGTTCCCGGGGCAGCGACGACCGTCCAAGTCATGGTCAAGGATTCGAAGAAATATGCGGCCACGGGCGGATGGGGCTTCGGCAGGTTCGTCGACGGCAAACCGGTCGATGAGGCTCAGCACCAGACCTGCTTCGCTTGCCATGAGGCGCGCGTTCGGGGGCACGACCATGTCTTCACGCGGCTCGCGCCGTAACCCGGCACCGATCCATGGATTCCCGCAGGAACCGGGGGGTCTGCGGCCATTGCCGGAGAAATCCGGTCTTCCCATTGCCTGGCCGGCCCAGCCGGCCGAGTCAATCAACCATGAAGGACATATCGGATGAAAATACTCTTTGCGGCCTTGGCAATTGCCAGCGCCTTGTTCGGCAATGCATATGCGCAGGCCAACAAACCCACCGTTGTCTTGGTTCACGGCGCATTCGCGGATTCGTCGAGTTGGAACGGCGTCGTCAAGATCCTGGAGAAGGATGGCTATTCCGTCGTAGCTGTCGCCAATCCGCTGCGTGGCGTCAAAAGTGACGCTGGCTACGTCGCCGACATCCTTGGTTCTATCAAATCGCCTGTCGTCCTCGTTGGCCATTCCTATGGCGGCTCGGTCATCAGCGACGCGGCCGAAGGCCATTCGAACGTCAAGGCGCTGGTCTATGTCGCGGCCTTTGCGCCGGATGCGGGCGAGACCGCCGTGCAGCTCGCCGGCAAATTTCCCGGCAGCACGCTCGGTCCGACCCTCGCGCCGCCGGTCACCCTCTCAAGTGGAGGCAAGGATCTCTACATCCAGCAGGAAAAATTCCACGATCAGTTCGCCGCCGACGTCCCCGAAGCCGAAGCCAGGCTGATGGCCGCGGGGCAGAGGCCCATCGCAGAAGCCGCGCTGAACGAAACCCAAACAGCAGCAGCGTGGAAAAAGCTTCCGGCTTGGTTCATCTACGGAGACGGCGACAAGAACATACCGGCGGAAGCCTTGGCTTTCATGGCTGCTCGGGCCCACTCGCGGGATACCGTGGTTATCAAGGGCGCCTCGCATGTGGTGATGGTTTCGCACCCTGAACCCGTAGCGCGGCTGATCGAGAAGGCCGCTACGGAGGCATCACGATGAAAGCGATCGTGATGACTACTCAAGGCGGACCGGAAGTGATGGAATTTGCCGAGTTGCCCGAGCCCGAGCCCGCCCCGGGCGAAGTCCTCGTCAAGGTCGCCGCTGCGGGCGTCAATTTCATGGATACGGGTGTGCGGCGCGGGCTCGCCTGGACCGACGTCCCCAATCCGAAAGTTCTCGGCGTCGAGGGGGCGGGTCGCGTGATTTCGGTCGGCGAGGGAGTTGACCGTCTCGCGCCTGGCGATCGCGTCGCCTGGGTCTATGCACCGGGGAGCTATGCCGAGCGTGCGGTACTTCCCGCCGAGGCGCTCGTACCGGTACCGGATGCGATCGACGACCGCACCGCAGCGGCTGTAATGATGCAGGGACTTACCGCCAGCCACTTCGCAACGGATTTCTATCCGGTACAGCCGGGCGATATCGCGCTTGTGCATGCGGCGGCCGGCGGTCTCGGCCTGCTGCTCACCCAAATCATCAAGTTGAGAGGCGGCCATGTAATCGGCCGCGTCTCCTCGGCGGACAAGGTGGCGATCGCCAAAGAGGCCGGCGCTGACCATGTGATCGTGGATACCAAAGGGCAGTTCGGGCAAGAGGTGCTTCGCCTGTCCGGCGGCGACGGCGTCCACGTCGTCTATGACGGCTCAGGGCCGAAAACCTTCCCGGGATCGCTCGACTCACTGCGCCGTTCCGGCACTTTCTGCTGGTACGGCCCGGTGCTCGGCGGTCCCGGTCCGCTCGATATCATGAGCCTGCCGAAGAGCATCAAGATCGGCTACGCCGTCTTCTTCGATCATGTCCACACGCCGGCACTCCTTCACGCTCGCTCCAGTCAGCTATTCGACTGGATAACAAGCGAAAAGCTGAAGGTTAGGATCGGCGGCATCTACCCTCTTGCCGAGGCAGCACAGGCGCATGCCGACATGGAAAGCCGCGCCACGACAGGCAAGCTTCTGCTCATCCCGTAATCTCCGGCATTTTCCAGAGAGCACAGCAAAAGCTCCGGCGATTGCTTTGACTGCCATCAGTCACTCTCGGCACAACGGGTGATGCCTCGTGTGCTGGCGAGAAGACCTCGCGCTCCGCAGACTAATTTCTCTCTCTAGTCTGCGGTGCCTTGCTCGAGCGTTTCACCGTTTCACGGAAACGGCGAACCGCTCTATCTCTTTGTTTTGACGCAATTCCGGACGGAAAACCGCTCACACTTTTCCTGGAATTGCTCTAAGTCATTGAAATATTGGCGCGCCCGAAGAGATTCGAACTCCTGACCCCCAGATTCGTAGTCTGGTGCTCTATCCAGCTGAGCTACGGGCGCGCAACAGGCCGTGTGTGACACAAGCCTCGCGTTCCGGTCGAGACGGCCGGCCGCGATGTGGAGTGTTCCCTAACGACTGAATTTGAGAATTGCAAGCCGATCCGGCAAAAGTTTTGTCGCAGGGCGGTTTTGCCCCTGTCGAGGCGTCGCGCGACTTAGGCCGGTCTGAGCCGGATGAAGTGCTCCTCAAGCCGGGCGGCGCAGGCCGTTGCGCGCTTGATCGAGCCGGACCGGCTGGTCGGGGATGGTGACGGCGAAGACGGTGCGGCCGCCGATCGATTCGACAAGCTCGACCGAGCCGCCATGGGCGCGGATCAATTCGTGCGCGATCGCCAGGCCAAGGCCGGTGCCGCCGCTGCGCGCCGAGCCGCGGAAGGCGGCGAACAGGTTCTCGCGCGCCTTGGGCGGCAGGCCGGGGCCAGTGTCGGTGACGGTGATGCGGCTGACGCTGCCGTGACGCTCGGCCGCGACCGCCAGCCGGCGCACGACCGTCCTCTCCTTGTCGGATGCCATCGCCTGAATGGAGTTGCGGCACAGATTGGTGAGCACGCGGAAGAGATGGTCGGAATCGGCATCGACCTCGAAGGCATGCTCGACGCCATTGATGAACTCGATGCCTGTCTCGATATCGAGCAGGCCGTGCACGTCGTCGACCAACTGGCGCAACCTGAGGCGTCGGCGTGACGGCGCCGGCTCCTGCGTGCGGCCATAGGCGAGCACGCCCTCCGAATAGGCGACGGCGCGGTCGAGCGCGCGCACAAGTTTCGGCGCGAAGGATTGCACGGTCGGGTCCTTCACCTGGCGCAGGCGGTCGGACATCAGCTGCGCGGAAGCCAGGATGTTGCGCATGTCGTGATTGATCTTGGAGACGGCGAGGCCGAGGTCGGCGAGATGCTTCTGTTCCGACAGCATCTTCTGCAGCCGGTCCTGCATCTGCGCCAGCTCGCGCTCGGCGACGCCGATTTCGTCGGCGCGCTCGGTCGGGCAGATTATGCGCCCGGGATCGTCGGGCGCCTCGGAGAAGGACAGGATCGAGCGCGTCATGGTGCGGATCGGCCCGATCATGATCAGGTCTATCGCCGCATAGACCAGCATTGCGGTGAACAGCGAGATGAGCAGCGAGACGACGGCGACATTGCGCGAGTATCTGAGCATAGCGTCGCGCAGACGGTAATCCGGCATGATCAGCTCGAATTCCTTGTCGCTGTCGCCGACCGGGCCGAAGACGCGCAGCATGCGCTTGCCGCCGAAGACCAGCGTGTCGAGCGCGCCGGTCATGCCGTTGACCAGGCCGACATTGGCGATGTCGATATGCTCGTCGACCTGCGGCGGCATGTCGGAAACGACGAGCAGCCGCGAGACGCCGCCGTCGCGCACGGCGATCGCCTTGGCGCCGATCGCCATCAGCACATCGTTCTGGGCGTTGTGCGACAGCGCGTTGGGCTCGCCCTGCAACAAAACGATCGACACGGCGGCGGCGGTGCTCAACCGCTCCTTCAGCCAGTTCACCCGGTAGCTGGCGATCCAGGGCAGGAAGATCAGGATTTCAGCCAAGAGCACGAAGGCAATGGTGAGCAGAAGAAGCTTTGTCGACAGGCCGCGCGACAGCGGCACCCGGCGCGTCGGGTTTGCCGCCGGGGTTGCCTTCTCGTTCGTGGACAGAGTTTCACTCGTCATTGACGCGCATTCACAAAGGCTTGATCGGGCAAGATTATGCGATTTGCGGCTTTTTTGCCAATTCATCGTCATCCCCGCGAAAATTGCCTCGCGGCGGGGCGGATTGACTTCCAAAAACCTTCTTTCTATAAGCCCGCTCACGCTCGGGCCATTCGTCCCGGCGCGGTTTCGATCGCGCCTAAGCCGGCCCGGCAAAGCTCCTGTTACAGAGTGACAGAATCAAGAAGGGCCGCACCCCGCGGTATTAAAACAAATGAAGCGTACATACCAACCGTCCAAGCTCGTCCGGAAGCGCCGGCATGGTTTCCGTGCCCGCATGGCCACCAAGGGTGGCCGTGGCGTCGTTGCTGCCCGCCGTAATCGCGGCCGCAAGCGGCTCAGCGCCTGAACGAAAGACGAGATCGTTGCCCGCAACCGGCAAGCCAAAGGGGAAAACTCCCGGGCGGCTTCTGAAACGCGCGGACTTCCTGGCTGTGCGCGGCGGCGAGAAACGCCGCGGACGGCTTTTTCTCGTTGAAGTTCTCGACCGCGGCGACGACCTTGCGCCGCGCGTCGGCTACACCGTCACCAAGAAGGTCGGCAACGCCGTGGTGCGCAACCGCGTCCGGCGGCGGCTGAGGGAAGCCGTGCGCGTTCACGCCGCCGATGACATGGCGCCCGGCAATGACTATGTCATCGTCGGGCGTGAAGACGTGCTTGCCACTCCGTTCGGCCAGTTGAAGGCCGAGCTTTCCCGCCGGCTGCGCGGAACACGATAGGCCAAGGGCTTTCGATGGAAAACAACCGCAATTTCTTCATCACCATCGCGTTGTCGGTGCTGATCCTGACGCTCTGGCAGGTGTTCTACATGAACCCGAAGATGGAGCAGCAGCGCGAGCAGGCCCGCATCGAGCAGCAGCGCGTCGAGGCGCAGAAGAAGGAAGCGGGCGGCGGCGCCAACTCCGGCGCGGCCGGAACGCCGGCCCCGGCGGCCGGCAGCGTCCCCGGCGCACCCGGCGGTGAAGCGGTGACCGCCGCCAGCCGCGACCAGGCCATCGACGCCACCAAGCGCGTCAAGATCGACACACCCAGCCTCGAAGGCTCGATCAATCTGACCGGCGCGCGCCTGGATGACCTGAAGCTCAAGCACTATACCGAGACGGTCGACAAGAACTCGCCCGAGATCGAGCTGCTCAACCCGTCATCGCTGCCCAACGGCTATTTCGCCGAGATCGGCTTCGTCGGCAACGATGCGACCGGCGCTGTGCCGGGCGCGGATACGGTGTGGAGCGTCGAAGGCAATCCGACGCTGACGCCCTCGACGCCGGTGACGCTGAGCTTCACCAATGACAAGGGCCTGACGTTCAAGCGCACCATCTCGATCGACAACGAATATATGTTCACCGTTTCCGACACGGTGCAGAATTCGGGAACGGCCGCCGTCTCGCTCTACAATTACGGGCGCGTCACCCGTTTCGACAAACCGGCCGTCGCCAGCACCTATGTGCTGCATGAAGGCCTGATCGGCGTGACCGGCAGCGAAGGGCTGAGCGAGTACAAATACGCGGCCATCGAGAAGGACAAGGAAGTCAAGCCCGGCAAATCCACCGATGGCTGGCTCGGCATCACCGACAAATACTGGGCCGTGACGCTTATCCCGACGGAGAAGCAGCCCTTCCAGCCGAAATTCTCGTATTTCGAATTCAAGGACGGACCGCACAGCCACAGCTATCAGTCCGACTTCCTATCCGATGCGATCAGCGTCGCGCCGGGACAGTCGACGACAATCGAGTCCGAGATCTTCGCCGGTGCGAAGGAAGTCGCCAAGATCAACGCCTACGAGGCCGACCGTCACATTCGCCAGTTCAACCTGCTGATCGACTGGGGCTGGTTCTATTTCATCACCAAGCCGATGTTCTGGCTCATCGACACGCTCTACAAATTCTTCGGCAATTTCGGCCTGGCGATCCTCGCCACCACCGTCATCGTCAAGGCGATCTTCTTCCCCCTGGCCAACAAGTCGTACGCCTCGATGGCGAACATGAAGAAGGTGCAGCCGAAGATGGTCGAGATCCGCGAGAAATACGCGGACGACAAGATGAAGCAGCAGCAGGCGATGATGGAGCTGTACAAGACCGAGAAGATCAATCCGCTGGCCGGCTGCTGGCCGGTGGCGCTGCAGATCCCGGTCTTCTTCTCGCTCTACAAGGTGCTCTATATCACCATCGAGATGCGGCACGCGCCCTTCTTCGGCTGGATCCACGACCTTGCGGCGCCCGATCCGACGTCGATCTTCAACCTGTTCGGCCTGCTGCCCTTCGCGGCGCCCGCCTTCCTGCCGCATATGGGCGCCTGGGCGGTGGTGATGGGCATCACCATGTTCCTGCAGATGCGCATGAACCCGGCGCCGCCGGACCCGACGCAGGCCGCGATCTTCACCTGGATGCCGGTGATCTTCACCTTCATGATGGGCTCCTTCCCGGCGGGCCTCGTCATCTACTGGGCCTGGAACAACACGCTGTCGATCCTGCAGCAGGGCGTGATCATGAAGCGCCAGGGCGCCAAGATCGAATTATGGGACAATCTGGCGGCGATGTTCCGCAAGAAACCATCGCCGGCGGAATAGAAGGCGCACCAGACGGCGCAGTTCAAACCCCGGCCTCGGCCGGGGTTTTTTGTTGTCTCCTGACCTTTGCGATTTGCAGAGACAATAGCTCGGTCGTCATTCCAGGGCGGAGCAAGGAGCGAAGCGACGCGCGCAGACCCTGGAATCCATGCCGTCACGCTAAGGCGTTGCGACGGTTACAGAATTCTGCACCCTCACACTCCGTGGCAAAGGTCACGGAATGGATCCTCGGGTCAAGCCCGAGGATGACGACGTCACGGGGGGTTCGGCCAATCTCCAACGTCGCGACAGAAGCGCCAGCGCCAACATTCGCGATTGGCCGTGGCTTACACCCCGGTCGTCATTACAGGGCGGGGCAAGGAGCGGAGCGACGCGCGCAGGCCCTGGAATCCATGCCGTTACGCCAAGGCGTTGCAACGGTTACAGAATTCTGCACCGTCACACTCTACGGCAAGGGTCATGGAATGGATCCTCAGGTGGCTCGGGGATGACGGCGTTGCGTTGGCCTTCGCCGATAAACCCATACGTGATTGCCTCGATCCGCCGGGGCGGGAATGATTTTCGGGAAACTATTCGGAGTTCCTGAAACTCCGCGCCTGCTCGATTCGTACGATTCCAGTCCTCCCCAAAAAGGGCTGGGCGGCTTCCGGCGCAGCGACGCCGGTGTTTGGGAGGTCGTCCGGCAGGCCGGGGTCCCGCGGGCGGCGGGATCCCGGTCCTTTTATTCCATGGCCGCGCTGTGATCGACCTTGGCCGGCGTGGACGGCTTGCGCAGCAGAAGCACCAGCGGGATGGCGGCCAGAGACAGGATCATCATCAGCTTGAAGTCGTCGATATAGGAGATGATCGTGGCCTGCAGCGTGACCAGACCGTCGAGCGCGGCGCGGCCGGCGGCGGTGTAGGGGCTCAGCGCCTGCGAGATCGCCGGATCGCCGAAGGCCGGATTGTAGGGCGTCACATAGGTGGCGATGTTGGCGTGGCTGATCTGCTGGTTCTGCGTCAAAAGCGCCGAGACCACCGAGATGCCGACGCTGGAGCCGATGTTGCGCGACAGATTGTAGAGGCCGGTGCCTTCGGCGCGCCGCTCCGGCGCCAGCGTGGCGAAGGTGATGGTGGTGAGCGGCACGAACAGGAAGCCGAGACCCGCGCCCTGGATGAAGCCGGTGCTGATGATCGTCCATTGCGAGACGTCCGGCGTCCAGCCGGTCATGTCGTACATCGCCCAAGCGGTGATGGCGAGGCCGATGAAAAGCAGCCAGCGTGTGTCGACCTTGCCGACCAGGCGGCCGACCAGGAACATGCAGGCCATGGTGCCGAGGCCGCGCGGCCCCATGACGATGCCGGCCGTCACCACCGGATAGCCCATCAGCGTCTGCAGGTAGGGCGTCATCAGGGCCAGCGAGGCGAGATAGGTGATGCCGATGATGAAGATGAAGATCATGCCGACGGCGAAGTTGCGGTCGAGGAACAGCCGTGGGTTCACGAAGGTGTCGCGCGCGGTGAAAGTGTGGACGATGAAGATGTAGAAGGCCGACGCGCAGACCAGCGCCTCGACGATGATCTCGGCCGAGGAGAACCAGTTGAGCTGCTCGCCGCGGTCGAGGAACATCTGCAGCGAGGCGATGGCGAGGCTGAGCATGCCGAAGCCCAGCCAGTCGAGCCTTGCCTTCAAGTCGAGCTTGGTTTCCTGGACGAACATTAAGACGCCGATAAAGGCCAGCGCGCCGATCGGCACGTTGATGTAGAACACCCAGCGCCAGGAGACGTTCTCGGTCAGCCAGCCGCCGATGACCGGACCGAGCACCGGCCGACCATGACCGAGACGCCGAACAGCGCCATGGCCGAGCCGCGCTCCTCGGCGCTGTAGATGTCGAGCAGGATCGACTGCGACAGCGGCACGAGTGCTGCGCCGAACAGGCCCTGCAGCAGGCGGAAGCCGACGATCTGCGGCAGCGACTGGGCAAAGCCGCACAGCACCGAAGCGACGACGAAGCCGGTGATCGCCACCAGAAGGATGCGCTTGCGGCCGAAGCGATTGGCGAGATAGCCGGACGGGGGCGTCATCACCGCGGCGGCGACGATATAGGAGGTGAGCACCCAATTGATCTGGTCGGCGCTCGCCGAAACACTGCCCTGGATATAGGGCAGCGCGACGTTGGCGATGGTGGTGTCCAGCGCCTGCATGATGACCGCCAGGATGACGCAGGCGGTGATGGCGCCGCGATTGGCGACCACGCGCGCGCCTGTCGCGGAAGCCGTTGTCATGACTTTGGTCCGGATTGCTTGAAGAGGCTGGCGATGAAGTCGGGCAGGCCGCGGGCGTGACCGGTGTCGATGTCGACCACGGCGCTCATGCCGCCGCGCAGGGGCGGCTTGCCGTCCGGATCGTCGATCGTCACGCGCATCGGGATGCGCTGCACGACCTTGACCCAGTTTCCGCTAGTGTTCTGCGCCGGCAACAGCGAGAAGCTGGACGACGATGCAGGGCTGATCGAGCCGACCGTGCCGTGCCAGACCTCGCCGGGATAGCCGTCGATGCTGATCGTCGCCTTATGTCCCGGCCGGACATAGGTGAGCTCGGTTTCCTTCGGCTCGGCCGCGATCCAGATGTCGGTCGACGACACCAGGCTGAAGGCCGGCTGCGAGGCCGGCAGGTATTTGCCGACCTGCAAGGCGTCGACATTGGTGACGATGCCGTCGAACGGCGCCTTGACGACGGAATCGTTGAGGTTGCGCTGCGCATCGTCCACCGCCGACTGGGCCTGCAGGTAGAACGGGTTCTGCTCTACCGGCTGGCCGGCGTCGCCGCCGAGCTGGGCAAGCATCGCCTGCGCCTGCGCCTTGGCGACGGTCACCTTCTGGCGGGCCGCGATCAGATCGTGCTGGGCGCTGTCGAAGGTCGCCTTGGAGGCGGTCGAGGTCTTGAGCAGGTCCTGCTGACGCTGGAAGGCGGACTCGTAATAGGGAATGTCAGCCTCGGCCTGGTCGATCGAGGCCAGCGACTGCTGATAGCTCGCCTGCAGCGTCAGCACCTGGTTGCGCACCGTGCCGAGCTGCGCCTTGGCGCCGGCGAGCGCGGTCTCGAAGGAGGCCGGCCGCAGCCGGAAGAGCACGTCGCCCTTCTTCACCGCTTGGTTGTCGTGCACATCGATCTCGTCGACGGTGCCGGAGACGTCGGTCGACACGCCGAGCGACTGCGCCTGGATATAGGCATTGTCGGTGGTCATGATCTGGCCGCCGACGACATAGTAGTAACCGCCGGCCACCAGTGCGACCGGCAGCAGCGCGAACAGGATCGGCCGCGTCAGGCTGCGGCGCGGCTTGGCGGGAGCGGGTGGAGCCACGGTGACGGAAGCCGGCTTCGGCTGCGCCGAAGGCGCCTCCAGCGTCACCGGCTCCGGCGCCACGGGCGCTTCCAGCTCATCGTCTTCGACGACAGGCTGATTATTGCCGCGCCTTTGCTCGCGCTGGCTGTCCAGGCGAATGACCTGGTCGCCTGCTCTTTCGCCGGCATTTTCTCCGTCGGCGGGCTTTCTGGGTGAGGTTCCTTCAGACATGGACTTTCTCCCGGTCGACGGCCGGCTGGGTGCAGGCCTCGAGCAGATTGGATTTGATCAGGCAAAGGGCTTGCAGCAGTTGCTGCTGCGCGTCCGCGGACAGGCCGGCGAAGGCTTCGTCACGCGTCTTCCGGCCGTTGCTGCGCATCACTTCAATCAGCGGATGCGCCTGCGGGGTCAGATAGAGGAGCCACGCCCGGCGGTCGGCCGGATCGGGCCGGCGCTCGACGAAGCCGCGCGCTTCCATCTTGTCGAGCAACCTTGCGAGGGTGATCGGCATGATCTCGATGAGGTCGGCCAACTTGTTCTGGTGGATGCCCTCATGCACGGAAAGATAGGCCAGCACCTGCCATTGCGCGCGGGTCAGCCCAAAGGCGCACGAGCGCTGCTCGAACCGCTTCCTGAGCAGGCGCGCGACGTCGTGCAGCACGAAGCTGATATTGGGCGAGGAGGGCATGGGAGAACTTCGGAGCCGGTGGACGAACTTTCGTAAGCATGCTTATTATCATCATGCACATAATCCCGCTGGACGCGGAGCGCAAGACCGACTAAGGCGCTTGGAAAAAATATCGGATGGGCCAGAACCGCCGGACCGGCTTGGGTTTCGGCAAGGACAAGACGATGAACCGGCTCAAGATCACCATGCTGGCGCTGCTCGTGGGATACGCTTTTCCGGCCGCGGCGAAGGACGCGGTGAGCTGCGGCGGGGCGGCGATGCTGGGCGGCGCGCAGCTCAACTGCAGCCACGTGCAACCCAAGGCGCCGCCGCAATTCTGCACCTTCAGCTGGGCGCTGCACACGATGACCGGCGACCAGAAGATCGTCGAAGGCAGCTTCTCGCTGCCGCCCGGCGCGTCGAACGTCCAGGTCTATCAGGGCAGCGGATTCGACAGCGCCCTTTCCAACCCGATCGTGATCTGCCGCGGCAGCCACTGAACGGTTGGTGCCGCGGCCGGATCACGTTAGTTTGATCGGACGTTGACCACCGGAACGCACTGTCTCTCTGTTTTTACCGCTCACACTTTTCCTAGAATTGCTCTAGCCACGGAGCGACCGCGATGACCGGACCCAATCCCAACATCAAGCATCCGATGGCGACGCATCCGCGCGTCGGCTTCCTGAAGCCGCTAGTGACGTCGCCCAACATCGAGATCGGCGACTTCACCTACTATGACGATCCCGACGGTCCCGACAAATTCGCCGAAAAATGCGTGCTGCACCACTACGACTTCATCGGCGACCGGCTGGTGATCGGCAAGTTCTGCGCCATCGCGGAAGGCGCGCGTTTCATCATGAACGGCGCCAACCATGCCCTGTCCGGCTTCTCGACCTACCCGTTCAACATCTTCGGCCATGGCTGGGAGGAAGGGTTCGATCCTGAGACCTGGTCGAAGGGGATCCGCGGCGACACCATCGTCGAAAACGACGTGTGGATCGGCATGGATGCGGTGACCATGCCGGGTGTCAGGATCGGCAATGGCGCCATCGTTGCGGCGAAATCGGTTGTCACGCACGACGTGCCGCCTTATGCGATCGTCGCCGGCAATCCGGCAAGGACAGTGAAGATGCGCTTCGACGAATTCACGGTGCGGCGGCTTTTGAAGGCGGCCTGGTGGGACTGGCCGGTCGACAAGATCAGCCGCAATCTCAACGCCATCCGCGGCGCCGACATTGCAAGATTGGAGGCAGCGGTTTGAGCGCGCCCGACACCAAAAGCGACAGGACTGAGATCGATCCGGAGCTGTTCACCCGCGGCTGGATCTTCATCCGCGGCGTGCCGTCGATGAAATTCCTGCCGCCGGAGGGACCGCCGGAGATCGCCTTTGCCGGCCGCTCCAATGTCGGCAAGTCGTCGCTGATCAACGCGCTGGTCGGCCACAAGGGCCTGGCGCGCACCTCGAACACGCCGGGGCGCACACAGGAGCTCAACTATTTCGTGCCGGACGGGTTTTCCGGCGAAGGCGCCGACCTGCCGCCGATGGCGCTGGTCGACATGCCGGGCTACGGCTACGCCAGCGCGCCGAAGGAGAAGGTCGATGAGTGGACGAAGCTCATCTACGAATATCTGCAGGGCCGCGTGACGCTGAAGCGCGTCTATGTGCTGATCGACGCCCGCCACGGCATCAAGGCCAAGGACGAGGAAGTGCTGACCCTGCTCGACAAGGCGGCGGTGTCCTACCAGGTGGTGCTGACCAAGACCGACAAGATCAAGGCCGCCGGCGTGCCGAGGCTGATCGAGGAGACGCTGGCCAAGATCAAGAAACGGCCGGCGGCTTTCCCCGTGGTCCTGGCGACATCATCGGAAAAAGCCTCGGGTCTCGACGAGCTGCGCGCCGCGATCGTGCTGGTGGCGAACGGCGGCTGACGCCGTCCGCCTGAGGCCGATCAGCCAGGATCAGTCCGTCTCTTCGCGTTCGGGCTCGCGATCGCGCCGGCCGGTGAGGATCTCGCGCTTGCCGACATGGTTGGGGGCGCCGACCAGACCTTCCTTCTCCATGCGCTCGACCAGCGAGGCGGCGCGGTTATAGCCGACGCCGAGGCGGCGCTGGATGTAGGAGGTCGAGCATTTCTTGTCGCGCTTGACCACCTTGACCGCCTCCTCAAAAAGCGCGTCGCCATCCTCCTCGGCAATCGAGCCCTTGTCGAAGACCGGGCCGGTATCGGGTGCCTCTTCAGCCTCCTCCTCGTCGGCGGTGACAGTGTCGAGATATTCGGGACGCCCCTGCGCCTTCAGATGCGCTACGACATGCTCAACCTCCAGGTCGGAAACGAAGGGGCCGTGCACGCGCGAGATGCGCCCGCCGCCAGCCATGTGCAGCATGTCGCCCTGGCCGAGCAGCTGTTCCGCGCCCTGCTCGCCGAGGATGGTGCGGCTGTCGATCTTCGACGTCACCTGGAAGGAGATGCGGGTCGGGAAATTGGCCTTGATCGTGCCGGTGATGACATCGACCGACGGGCGCTGCGTCGCCATGATCAGGTGAATGCCGGCGGCGCGCGCCATCTGCGCCAGGCGCTGGATGGCGCCTTCGATCTCCTTGCCGGCCACCATCATCAGGTCGGCCATCTCGTCGACGATGATGACGATATAGGGCATCGGCGCGAGATCGATCACGCGTTCCTCGAACAGCGGCTCGCCGGTGCCCTTCTCGAAGCCCGCCTGCACCTGCATGGTCACGACCTCGCCCTTGTCGCGGGCGCTGGCCGCGCGCTGGTTGTAGCCGTCGATATTGCGTACGCCGAGGCGCGCCATCTTGCGGTAGCGATCCTCCATCTCGCGCACCGCCCATTTGAGCGCCGTCACCGCCTTCTTGGGGTCCGTGACGACCGGCGTCAGAAGATGCGGGATGCCGTCATAGACCGACAGTTCGAGCATCTTGGGGTCGACCATGATGAGGCGGCATTCCTCCGGCTTCATCCGGTAGAGCAGCGACAGGATCATGGTGTTGATGGCGACCGACTTGCCGGAACCGGTGGTGCCCGCCACCAGCAGATGCGGCATCTTGGCGAGCTCGGCGATGACCGGCTCGCCGCCGATCGTCTTGCCGAGGCCGAGCGCCAGCTTGCAGGAGGTGTTGCGGAAACCGGCCGATCCGATCAGCTCACGGAAATAGACCGTCTCGCGCGTCTCGTTGGGCAATTCGATGCCGATGACATTGCGGCCCGGCACCACGGCGACGCGCGCCGAGATCGCCGACATCGAGCGGGCGATGTCGTCGGCGAGGCCAATGACGCGGCTGGATTTCACACCCGGCGCCGGCTCGAACTCGTAGAGCGTGACGACCGGACCGGGGCGGACATGGATGATCTCGCCCTTGACGCCAAAATCCTCCAGCACGCTCTCAAGCAGGTCCGCGTTCTGCTCCATCCGCTCCTGCGACATGTAGAAGCCCTGGCCTTCCGGCGGCATCTGCAGGAGTTCCTCGGAGGGAAGCTCGTAGCCGACGGAAGCCGGCAAGGGCACGACCTCGCCGGCGATGGGCAGGGAGGGTGCCTGCCTTGCCGTCCTTGCGCGTGCCGGCGCGGCAACCGGCATGGTCTCGGCAGGTGCCGGCTGGGCGGCCACTGGGGACGGTGCCTGCGCCGGAGCAGGGCTTATATCCGTCGCGTTGGAGCGCCACTCGATGACCCGGTAGAACGATGTCGCCTCGCCCATGAAGGCGGCGCGGGGCGGCATCGGTTGCGCCGACGGCGCCGGCATCGGCCTGACGGGCGGCGACACTGGAGCCGCGGGGGTCTGGCCCGCTTCATTCAGGCGCGCCCGCGCCAGGCGCTCGGCGAGGAAAGGCATGCCGAATTCGAAGAAGGCATGATCGGAAAGATAGGACCAGCGCAGTCCGCTCGGGCGCGGCGTTTGTGCCGGAGCGGCCGTGGGCTGGGGCGGCGCAGCGGGAGCGGCGGGCGTGGCGGCGGAAGGCGCGACGACCGGTTTGGCTTGCGCCGGCGCCGCTGCCCGAGCGGCGGGAGCCGCGGGAATCGTCCGAACTGAGTTGGCTGGCGGCGGCGCTGGCGGTGCAGGCCGGACGGGCTCGCGGGCCGGTGTCCTGGCCGGCGCGGCATCTTCCTGCGGGGCGGCTCGCCGGGCGAGATCGGTGTCCGGCGTGCGGGTGAACCGCACGTTCGGCGCAAGGAAGAAATAGTCCTGCCAGGCCGGGCGGCTGAATTCGCCATCGGCCGATTCGGATGACGCGGCGCGAGCCGCTTCCGATTCGCTCGCCGGCGCGACGCGCAACGCGACCACCTGCCCGGTTTGCGCCTGCGGAACCCCGCCCCGGCGCCCGTCCGCGCCGCGATCGTCGTCGCCCTGATAAGCGGAAGCGCCGGAAAGATTGGCACGGGGAAAACGCATGGATGTCATTCTCGAGACTCGCCGATTGAACGTCCCCGAGACATAGGAAGCGATGGTTAACAGGTCCTTCCGAAAGCGCATGCCGGACGGATGCCTACCGATATTTTCAGAGGGGTCGGCGGACGATCGCGACGAGCGTCACACGACGCGGCGAGGCCATCCCAGCCTTGCTTCGCACGCTATGAATTTGCCGTGCCCTGGGCCGGTCAGGCCGATTGCAGCGCCTTTTCCTCGGCGAGGAATTTTTCAGTGGCGTAGGCCTTGAGGAAGACGTCGACGCCGGATTTCACGATACGCTCGATCTCGGCCTGGGTCGGCGCTTTGGTGCGGTAGGAAAAGATGCACTGGCGGAACAGACCGGCGAGGCAGAGCTCGGTGAACTGATAGGCGGCGAGGTCGACGTCGTCGATCTTGAGCAGGCCGCGCTCTATGGCTTCATTGAGGAAAGCCATGACCTTGTCATGGCCGCGCTTCGGGCCACGCTCGTAGAAGCGCGCGCCGAGCTCGGGAATCCGGTCGGCAGCGCCGACGACGGTGCGCTGCGCCTGGATGACCTTGGCCGAGGTGATCTTGGCGGAGAGCCCCATGCCGAACTTCACCAGCGTGTTGCGCAGGTCGTCGAAATGATCGAGCACCTCATACATGTTCTTGAAGATGGTGCCGCGCTCTTCCTCGATGAGAGCCTCGAACAGCTCTTCCTTGTTTTCGAAATAGACGTAGATCGTGCCCTTGGAGACGCCGGCCTCGCGCGTGATGTCGTTCATCGAGGCGGCCTCGAAGCCCTTGTCTATAAAGACGCGGCGGGCGCCTTCGATGATCTGGGCGCGCTTGACCGGGTCCTGCCCCGCTGCCGGACGGCCCTTGCGTAAGTCGAGCAGATCGCTATCGGCTGTCGTGTCGACCATGGAAGTCGTTCCTTGAAATATTTCGAACCACTCGGTTCGATTTCCTCTTGATATGGTCCTCTTTCCGCGCTATGTCAATCGCCAATTCGAACCGAACGGTTCAGTCTGACTGACATCCAGAGAGATACCCATGTCCTCCAACGCGCCCGCCACCGCCGAAGTCCGCACGTTTCCCAACGCCAAGGTCCAACCGTCGACCGAGGCTCCGGAAATCCCTGTCCAGCCCGCCGCTCCGGTCGCCGCGCCCGCGGCTGAAGCACCCGCCAAGAAGAAGCGCTCGGTGCGCTCTTTCCTTTTGCCGATCATCGGCCTCGCCCTGCTCGGCGCCGGTTCCTACTATGGCTATAACTACTGGACCGACGGCCGGTTCATGATCTCCACCGACGACGCCTATGTCCAGGCCGACATGTCGTTCGTGTCGCCGAAAATATCCGGTTATATCGACAAGGTGCTGGTGAGCGAGAACCAGCAGGTCAAGGCCGGCGATCCGCTGTTCGTCATCGACAATGGCGACTACAGAATAGCCGTCGCCCAGGCCGAAGCACAGATCGCCACGCTGGCGAAGACGCTCGACCGCATCGACGCGCAGACCAAGGCGGCCCAGGCCTCGCTGTCGCAGGCTCAGGCGCAGAAGGTCGCCGACCAGGCCGCCGCCGACAATGCGGCGCGCGCCCAGGTCCGCGCCGCGCAGCTGCTCAAGACCCATGTCGGCACGCAGGCGCAGCTCGACGACGCCCAGACAGCGCTCGACCAGGCCAAGGCGGCGCTTGTCGGCGCCGACGCGCAGATCGCCGCGGCGCAGGCCAATATCGGCGTTCTGGAAGCCCAGCGCGCGGAGCAGGCCTCGACGCTCGCCTCGCTGCAGCTCACCCGCGACAAGGCCCAGCGCGACCTCTCCTTCACCGTGCTGAAGGCGCCCTATGACGGCGTCGTCGGCAACCGCTCGGTCGAGCAGGGCGACCTCGTCAGCCCCGGCCAGAAGCTCGCCGTCGTCGTGCCGATGGACAAGCTCTACATCGTCGGCAACTTCAAGGAGACGCAGCTCGGCCGCATGGTGCCCGGCGAGAAGGTCCGCATCACCGTCGACGCGATCGACGGCCAGAGCTTCGAGGGCACGGTCTCCTCGCTGGCGCCGGCTTCCGGCGCGGTGTTCTCGCTGCTGCCGCCGGAAAACGCCACCGGCAACTTCACCAAGGTGGTGCAGCGCGTGCCCGTACGCATCGACGTGCCGGCCGACGTCTTGAAGACCGGCAAGCTGCGCGCCGGCCTCAGCGTCGTCGTCGCGGTCGACAGCCGCACCGCGCCGGCCTCGACGACCAACTGATTGGGGGGCGGTTCGGTGGCCAATCGAGCGCCGAGCCGCCCAGCCTGCTTTATCCGTTTCGACGCAATTCCGGACCCCCACGCGCTAGTCTTCGAGAATTGTTTAAGGAGGCCATGACATGGCAACCGCAACCATCACCGCAGGAGCAATGCCCGGGCGCCCGGCCGCAGCCGTCGCGCCGGCCCTGCCCGCGGACCATATGCCTGTGCGCCGCGTCATCGCCTTCCTGGCGATGGTGTTCGGCATGTTCATGGCGATCCTCGACATCCAGATCGTCTCGGCCTCGCTGTCGGAGATCCAGGCGGGTCTCAGCGCCAGCTCCGACGAGATTCCGTGGGTGCAGACCGCCTATCTGATCGCCGAGGTGGTGATGATCCCCCTGTCGGGCTTCCTCAGCCGCATGCTGTCGACGCGCGTGCTGTTCACCACGGCGGCGGCCGGCTTCACCGCGGCGAGCACTTTGGCCGCCACCGCCACCAACATCGACCAGATGATCGTCTACCGCGCCATCCAGGGCTTTATCGGCGGCGGCATGATCCCGAGCGTGTTCGCGGCCGCCTTCACCATCTTCCCGCCTTCCAAGCGCGCCGTCGTCTCGCCGATGATCGGCCTGGTGGCGACGCTGGCGCCGACGATCGGCCCGACGGTGGGCGGCTATATCAGCCATGCCATGTCCTGGCACTGGCTGTTCCTGATCAATGTCGTGCCTGGCATTTTGGTGGCGACTGCCGCCTGGGCGCTGATCGATTTCGACAAGCCCAACCTGAAACTGTTCTCCAAGTTCGACTGGTGGGGCCTGGCCGGCATGGCCGCCTTCCTCGGCTGCATGGAATATGTGCTGGAGGAAGGCCCGAACCATGACTGGCTGCAGGAGCCGGCCGTGTTTGCCTGCGCCATCATCATGACCATAGGCGGCGTCATCTTCTTCTGGCGCGTCTTCACCGCCGAGGAGCCGATCGTCGACCTGAGGGCGTTCAGCAACATCAACTTCGCCTTCGGTTCGCTGTTCTCCTTCGTCGTCGGCATCGGCCTTTACGGGCTCACCTATCTCTATCCGGTGTTCCTGGGGCGCATCCGCGGCTACGATTCGATGATGATAGGCGAAGCGCTGTTCGTCAGCGGCCTGGCGATGTTCTTCACCGCGCCGGTCGCCGGCATCCTGTCGAACAAGATCGATCTCAGGCTGATGATGATGATCGGCTTCGTCGGCTTCGCCACCGGCACCTGGTGGATGACGCATCTCACCGCCGACTGGGATTTCTATGAGCTCTTGATCCCGCAGATCCTGCGTGGCTGCTCGATGATGCTGTGCATGGTGCCGATCAACAACATCGCGCTCGGCACCTTGCCGCCGGAACGGCTGAAGAATGCGTCGGGCCTGTTCAACCTGACCCGCAATCTCGGCGGCGCCGTCGGCCTCGCGCTGATCAACACGGTGCTGATCGACCGCAACGCCTTCCACTATGCGCGGCTTGCCGAGCATGTGCAGTGGGGCAGCCAGGCCGCGCAGACCAAGCTGCAGAACATGACGCTGAACTTCGAGCAGACCGCCGGCCTCGACGCAGGCAGCGCGGCGATGTCGAAACTGTCGGGCATGGTGCATCAGCAGGCGGCGCTCTTGTCCTTCATAGACGTGTTCATGATGCTGACCGTGCTGTTCGCCTCGCTCGGATTCTTCGTGCTGTTCATCAACAAGCCGGCCCAGCAGCGCGGCGGTGGCGGCGGAGGCCATTGAGGAGCCGGAACCCCCGCCTGGTCTCCTCAACACGTGACCCCGGAAATCGGCGACGATTTCCGGGGTCATTCTTTTTGGAGAAATCGCATAGGGCGCTCACCCTCACCCAGCCTCCGCTTCGCTCGGCTGACCATTCCGGGGCGAGCCACGGGTCTCGCCCGTCCTTCGGACCCCCGAGGGGAGAGGAGACTGTCGGCGCCGGCGCCAACCTCTTCTCCCCTGGGGGAGAAGGTGGCCGCGAAGCGGCCGGATGAGGGGGCCGCGCTGCCCTATGCGATTGACCTATGTTGGCGCCGGGGGACCGCTCAAGCCGCGGCCGGCTTGAAGCTAAGCGCCACGCCGTTGATGCAATGGCGCAGACCGGTGGGCGGCGGGCCGTCGTCGAAGACATGGCCGAGATGGCCACCGCAACGCCGGCAATGCACCTCGGTGCGGGTCATGCCGAGCGAATTGTCCACGGTCTTGCCGATGGAGTTGGCGATCTCCTGCCAGAAGCTCGGCCAGCCGGTGCCGGAATCGAATTTCGTCTCCGACGAATAGACCGGCAGGTCGCAGCCGGCGCAGGCAAAGATGCCCTTGCGGTGCTCGTTGAGCAGCGGGCTGGTGCCGGGATATTCGGTGCCCTGCTTGCGCAGCACATCGAAGGCTTCGTCCGAAAGGATGGCGTGCCATTCGGCGTCGGTCTTGGTGACCTCGAAGGTCTCGGCGGCCAAGGCCGGCTTCGGTCCGCCGGCGCGCAGCATCGCCCCGGATCCGACGATGAGAGCGGTGGCGGCAGCCCCGCTCCAGAGAAAATCGCGACGGTTCATGGCCGTTCCTCCTGACGCATTTTGCCAAGATAGAGCCCGGCCCGGAAATCAAAAGCCGGTGACGCCCTATCCGTTATTGCTTAAGCATGCAGCCCCGCGCCGCCCTTGCGGGACGGCGCGGAGCACACCCTTGCCAGCGGCGCGGATCTTGGATGTCGCGGCCGGCGCTCAGCCATGTTTTCGCCGGCCAGGTCCGCTTTGTTACATCTTCGGGGCCCGCTTTGTTACATCTTGGGCAGCAGAACCTTGTCGATGACGTGGATGACGCCGTTCGACTGGCGGACATCGGCGATGGTGACGTGGGCGACATTGCCGTTCTCGTCGGTGACGGTGACCTTGCCCTTCTCGGCCTTCAGCGTCAGCTCGCAGCCTCCGACCGTCTTGACCTGGTGGGCGCCTCCATCGGCCTTCGCCATCTTGGCGACGTCGGCCGCCAGCGCCTTGGCGGCGACGACATGGCAGGTCAGCACCTTGGTCAGCTTGTCCTTGTTCTCGGGCTTGAGCAGCGTGTCGACCGTGCCGGCGGGCAGCGCCGCGAAGGCTTCGTTGGTCGGCGCAAAGACGGTGAACGGACCGGCGCCCTGCAGCGTTTCGACGAGGCCGGCGGCCTTGACGGCGGCGACCAGCGTGGTGTGGTCCTTCGAATTGACGGCGTTCTCGATGATGTTCTTCTTGGCATACATCGGCGCGCCGCCGACCATCGGGTTGGCATAAGCAATGGCGCCGAGCGCGGAAAGGCCGAGCGTAGAGGCGAGCAAAAGGGTGGCGAGTTTACGCATTGTGTCAGTCTCCTCGGGTTGTTTTTCCCATTCTTGGGAACGCGAGGAGATACGGGGTGGTCGAAAACCTAGTTTCACGACTGTTACAAATTTTTTCTTGGCGCGATTTATTTCACATGCCCTAGCCACGACGATCCCAGAATTCTCCTGTCATCTGCTGACAGAAAATAGACTTCGATTAGTCTTTATTGGCGCGATTCTGCCGAAGTGGCTGTCAGATGCCCTTGAGGTCACCCGCGGCGACGACAGGGCCGGTCGGCTGGCCGGTCGGCGAGCCGCCCGCAGGCTCGAGGCTGACGGCGAGCACAGCGCCTTGCGCGAGCTTCTGCTGGACGGCCGGTGCCACTGCCATGCGCGCGGTCTGGCCGGCCGGAATGACGCCCATCGACACCGGCGCGTTCTTGCCTTCGATCATCCACAGCTCGAAGTCCTTGCCGGCGCCGCGCTCGCCAGAGACCAGCGACAGGCCGACTTCATGTCGGGCGGCGTCATAGACGGCGAGGTATTTGACGGGGCTGTTGTCGGCGGCGAGCGACGCGACAAGCCTGGTCCCGGGCGGCTGAACCGGCGGATTGACGTAAGGCAGGGCGGCATAGACAGCGAGGGCGGCAATGGCCGCGACGGCAAGGCCGCGCCAGAAGGCAAGGCTCGTCCACAAGCTGCCACCGGGTGCCGAGGATGTGGAAGCAGCCGACGCGAAGAGCCGCCGGTCGATCGCCACCTTGACCGACGCCGGCGGCTCGATCGCGGCATAGGCCACGGCCATCGGCGCGAAATGGACCTCCCAGGCATCGACCAGGCGGGCAAACGCCGTCTCGGTGTCGATGCGGCGAGACGCGATCTGCCGTTCGTCGGCCGGCAGAACGCCCAGAACGTATTCGGCGGCGAGCAGGTCGTCGCCTCCACGTTCCGGTCCGTTGTCTTCCGCCAGCGTCATCTTTCCAGGCATTCCCTCAGTCTGAGCAGGCTTCGCCGCAGCCAGGTCCGCATCGTGTTCAGCGGAACCTTGAAGCGCTCCGCCAGCTCGGCATAGCTTTCGCCGCTCAAATAGGCGCCCCGGACGGCCGCCGCCCGGTCTTGTTCAAGTTCGTCGAGGCAATGGTGGATGCGTTCGGCCTCGCCGCCCGCCACAGCCATCGCCTCGGGTCCCGGCGCCGGATCGGCGACGTCGAGGGCCACATCGATGTTGGCGGAAGGACCTCGCCGCGCCCTGATGCGATCGATCGCAAGGTTACGCGCAATGGCCACCAGCCAGGAAATCGGGCTCAGATCGGAAACCGCGAAGCGGTCCGCCTTCGTCCATATCTTGACGAAGACCTCCTGCAGCGCTTCTTCCGCTTCACCTCGGTCCCTCAAGACACGCAGGCAAACGCCGAAAAGTTTCGCGCTGGTCTGCTTGTAGAGCAGATCGAACGCGGCCCGGTCCTTCATTGAAGTCCGGACGATCAGCTTGCTGATGTCCTGCGGCGCCATGGCGGCAAATTAGAAGATTGCGATTTAATTGCAACGGGCGCGGAAGCGGTGTGCGTCAAGGCCTGCGGCACGCTCGCGCGAGTCGGCAGTGAGCCGCTGCTAAGCAAATCGGGTCCGCCAAAGCGTTTCAACGACCGCTCAGGCTGCCGGCTTAAATCGTATAGGACGTCCCGGTCCCGGCTTCGCGGACGGAGAGAGAGCTAGCGCTGCCATATTGGTTACATGGCTAGACCGCCGGTGATTTCGTTATTGTGACCGCAAAGCCGTTTGCGACCTGCGGCAATTCCCGCTAAGAGGCCGCCATTCAAGACTTGATGTTCAAGCATGTCTTCGTCCCGAAACCGGTTCCCACTTTCGGGAGACATGCTTCAGCTGGGATCGATACCGATGACGGACGTCGCCGCCAACGCCGAAATGCAGGCCGCGCTGCTCTCGCGCGCGCTGCCTTACATGCAGCGCTACGAGAACAAGACGGTGGTGGTGAAATATGGCGGCCATGCCATGGGCGACCATGAGCTCGGCAAGGCCTTCGCCCGCGACATCGCGCTCTTGAAACAGTCCGGCGTCAACCCGATCGTCGTGCATGGCGGCGGGCCGCAGATCGGCGCGATGCTGACCAAGATGGGCATTGAATCCAAGTTCGAGGGGGGCTTGCGCGTCACCGACCAGAAAACGGTCGAGATCGTCGAGATGGTGCTGGCCGGCTCGATCAACAAGGAGATCGTGGCGCTGATCAACGCCGAGGGCGAGTGGGCGATCGGGCTCTGCGGCAAGGACGGCAACATGGTGTTCGCCGAAAAGGCGCGCAAGACCATGGTCGACCCCGACTCCAACATCGAGCGGGTGCTGGATCTCGGCTTCGTCGGCGAGCCGGTCGAGGTCGACCGCACGCTGCTCGATCTGCTTGCCCGCTCGGAGATGATCCCGGTGCTGGCGCCGGTGGCGCCCGGCCGCGACGGCCACACCTACAACATCAACGCCGACACGTTCGCGGGCGCCATCGCCGGCGCGTGCCGCGCCTCGCGCCTCTTGTTCCTGACCGACGTGCCGGGCGTGCTCGACAAGAACAAGAAGCTGATCGACGAGCTGACCGTCGCCGAGGCCAAGGGACTGATCAAGGACGGCACGGTGTCGGGCGGCATGATCCCGAAGGTCGAGACCTGCATCGAGGCGATCGAGCGCGGCGTCGAGGGCGTGGTCATCCTCAACGGCAAGACGCCGCATTCGGTGCTGCTGGAGCTCTTCACCGAGCACGGCGCCGGCACGCTGATCGTTCCGTAAGAAGAGCAATTCCAGGAAAAGTGTGTCGCGGTTTTCCGTTCGGAATTGCGTCAAGGAGACCGGCAAGTTCACCGTTTCGGTGAACTGCCATATTCAGCCGGCTAATCTTCGTCCTTCCGGCAGAGGCTGGCTCTCGACGGCAGGTCTGCGAACCGGCCGCTTCACGAGCATCGATTCCTCCTCGGCGTCCTGTGGCGCGCCCCAGAATTCGGCTAATGTCGGCCCGTCCGTGACGCGGCGGTCGCGGGCGAGAAAGCCCCAGACTTCGCGGAGCCACACGCGGCGGCCCATCTTCGTGTACCAGCGCATCGAATGCCGCTGCTCGGGATCAGGGTGGAAGAGGATGCGCGCCAGCGCCTTCGGCCGCGACTGCACGGCGACCTCGATCAGCTTGACGGCGAAGAACAGCATCCACGGTTTCAGCCGGGTCATGTGCAGAACCTGATGCTTGTAATCCCAGAGGCGCACGTCCTTCTGGATCACCTTGCGATCGGCAGCGATGCGGAAGAATGGCGTCCAGCGATGCGGCGTGACATAGAGCGCCTGGATCTGGTCGGGATCATAAGCGATCAGCTGGCGGAAGCCGCGCCAGAGATCGCGAAGGCCCTCGTCTTCGAAGCCGGCAACCCAGGTCGCCATCGACAGGATGCCGTGCCGCCTGAGCAGCCGGATCGCTTCGCGGTCCGACTTGGTGCTGCCGCCCTTGCGGATCAATGACAGCGTCTCCTCATCGGTGTTTTCCATGCCGAGCAGCCAGCGGATGACACCGGCCTTGCGATAAAGGTGCAGGATATCGGCGTCGCGCACGATGTCGTCGGCGCGGGTCGAGCCGACGATCAGCACCGGCACGTTCTCGGCGATCATGGCGTCGAGAAAGGCGCGCCATGCCTTCTTCGAGGAGGTCGGGTTCTCGTCCGCCAGATTCACCAGCTCGACGCCGTGCTCGCGATGCAGCCAGGCGATCTCCTTGGCGAATTTGACCGGGTCGCGATGCCGCCAGCGGGTCCAGAAACCGCGCTGGCCGCAATAGTTGCACAGATGCGGGCAGCCGCGCGAGAACTGCATGACCACCGCCCGCTTGCCGCCCCAATAGGAGTAGCGGCGATGGTCGATCAGTTCCCAGCCGACGCGATAAGCGTCGAGATCGGCAATCGTCATGGCCGCCTGGGTCGCGACCGGGCGGCCGAGATCGTCGCGATAGGCGATGCCGGCGACACTTCCCACCGGCTGGCGCATTTCGATCGCCTCGACCAGCGCCGTCGCGGTCGCCTCGCCCTCGCCGCGCACGATGAAGTCGAAGGCGTCGGTCGCAGCGAGGATGTCGCGCCAGTGATAGGTCGGAAACACGCCGCCATAGATGACGATGACGCCTGGAGCGCGGGCCTTGATCATTTCGGCAATCTTCAAGGCGGTCGGATGCGCCGAGGTCGAGCCGGAATGGCCGATCAGGATGAAATCCGGATCGCCGCGCAATGCCTCGTCGACAAGCGTGCCAAGCGGCATCGGCCCGAACTCGGCATCGACGAGGCGCACCTGATGGCCGGAATCGATCAGCGGGCCGCCGATCGCCAAAAGCCCAAGCGGCGGCAGATGATCGTCGGGCACGCGGCTGCCGATGGCCGTGTGCGGCGGATTGATCAGCACGATGTTCAAGGCGGACCTCCATGTTGGTCCGCTTGTGCTAATCGCCGATGACGAAGCCGCCTTGGCGCGGTTCAGCAGTTTCCAAGCAGCTTTTCGCCAGATTTGACCGGGTCAGCGCCGCAAATGGCTGAGCGGCACGTGGCCGGGGCCCTTGATGTTCTGCAGCACCAGTTGCGTGTGGACGTCGCGCACGCCGGGCAACCGCATCAGCCGGTGCATGACGAAGGCGTTCAGATCGTCCACCGAAGGCACCATGACATGCAGCAGGAAATCGTGGTCGCCGGTCATCGTCCAGCAGGACGACACCTCGTCCATACGCTGCACAGCCGCGATGAAGCTCTCGGGCGAGCCGTCGCTGTGGCTGACCAGCCGCACCTGGATGAACACCTCGACGGTCAGGCCGACGGCGCGGCGGCTGAGCACGGCGGCAAAGCCCTTGATGATGCCGGTTTCCTGCAAGGCCTCGAAGCGGCGCGCGCACGGCGTTGTCGACAGCCCGATCGCCTGCGCCAGCTCCGATACGGGCTTGCGGCCGTCGCGCTGCAGGATGTCGAGCATCCTGATCTCAAATTCGTCGAATTGAGGCATATCTTCTCGATCTATCGTTGATCAGAGTGATTTTACCTCAAAATCCCCCGGCAAGCCACAAACAAGGCTGATTTGCCTCATCTGGCGCCTCTAAACTCCGCTTCACGATCCACGGATCACGATCCTAGAGGAGGAAACGATGACGATCAGCGTTGCCGATTACGCCGCCGAATGCGCCGCGCAGGGCCTTCGCGGCGACTATTCGGTCTGCCGCAGCGATTTCACGGTGGCGCAGGGCTACGACTACTCCGCCGAGGAACAGGCGGTGTGGCGTACGCTGTGCGACCGCCAGACGAAGCTGACCCAGAAGCTCGCGCACCGTTCCTATCTGGACGGCGTCGCCGCGCTCGGCCTGCTCGACAGGATTCCCGATTTCGACTCGGTGAGCGAAAAGCTCAGTGAGCTGACCGGCTGGGAGATCGTCGCCGTGCCCGGCCTCATTCCGGCCGGCCCCTTCTTCGACCATCTCGCCAACCGGCGCTTCCCGGTCACCAACTGGCTGCGGACGAAAAAAGAGCTCGACTATATCGTCGAGCCGGACATGTTCCACGATTTCTTCGGCCATGTGCCGATCCTGACCCAGCCGGTGTTCGCCGATTTCATGCAGATGTATGGCGAAAAGGCGGAGGACATGATCGCGCTCGGCGGCGACGAGATGATCACCAGGCTTTACTGGTACAGCGCCGAATACGGCCTCATCCAGGAACCCGGCCAGCCCGTGAAGGCCTTCGGCGCCGGCTTGATGTCGTCCTTCACCGAGCTGCAATTCGCGGTCGAGAGCAAGGACGCCCACCATGTGCCGTTCGACCTCGAGACGGTGATGCGCACCGGCTACGAGATCGACAAGTTCCAGCGCGCCTATTTCGTGCTGCCGTCCTTCGATGCGCTGCGCGATACCTTCGCCAATGGCGACCTTGCCGGCATCGTCTCACGGTTCAAGGGTCAGCCGGCGCTCGACCCGGCAACGGTGTGATTGTTTTTACGCAATTCCGGACGGAAAACCGCGACGCACTTTTCCTGGAGTTGCTCTGAGGTCGGTTTTCGCCCAACCGACATTCAGGGCGGCTCAGTTGCCGAGAGGTGGCTGAGCTGCTTTGTCCCTTTTGCAATTACTTTCCCAGCACAGGGATTTTGACTGGTCGGCTATGTTGGGCAGGTGGCATGCCTTGGAGATTGGCCCAAACGCCCACCCAGTCGTCATCCTCGGGTCTTCGCGCGTCGCTTCGCGGCTGCTCCGCCCAGGGATGACGAGGTTGGAAGGCTTCGGCCACCCCCCCGGCGTTTGCACTGATTTCACGGAAAGGAACGGTGAAAATCGTGCCGGTCGACAAACGGCAACCCTTCAAAGTCCTGCGCAGAATCTCTCGTCATGCCTTGTCCGGCTCGGCCTTGATCCTGGCCAGTTGCTCGCTCTGCAGGTCCAGCGCGGCATTGATGAAGCGCAGCACGGTCGCGAGCTCCGCGTCGCTGAAGCTCGCCACCACCTTCTCGCCCTCCCGCGCGATCGTGCCGTAGTAGCGCTCCGACAATTTCCTGGTCAGTTCGGTCGCCTCGATCACCACCTTGCGCCTGTCCTCCAGGCTGCGGGTCCGGGTGACGTAGCCGCGCGCCTCGAGCCGGTCGATCAATGCAGTGACGGCGGCTGGCGTCAGTCCGGTCGCCGCCGCCACGGCGCCCGCCGATTGCGGCCCGGCGTAGAGCAGGCCAAGGCAATGCCGCTCGGCCGCGATCAGGCCCAGCCGTGCGCCCACCGCCTCGTCATAAGCCTGGGTGGCGTCCTGCCAGCGCATGACGGCAAGGCCGACGTCCCGGGTCATTTCATCGCGTTTCGTGCTTGACGACTTTATTTCGATCATCTAACTATCTATCTGTCTAACATTCAGACTATTGTATCAATATGCGATGACGCCCTTTGCGAGGCAAGGGCAAAGTCGCCGACATGGAGTGACCAATGAGCTTGATCCAACAGCGCGCCCCTCTCTCGAATGAGGAGGAATACAAATACGCCAAGCTGGCGATGGAATGGTATGGCTGGGGCTCGCCCATCGGCCTCGGCATCCTGCTGGTGGCGCTGGCCGCCGCGGCCGTGCTGGTGCGCATTGCCGTCTACGGCCTTTGAACGCGGTCGCAATTTCGCCAAAAGCGCCCGGGCGGCGCCGGTTGCCGCTCCAGGCGCCGGCGCCGCCGGCGTTTCGGAGATCAGACGGCGATCAGCTTGCCGAGATGCTCGCCCAGCCGGCAGGCGAGCGCGGTGATGGTCGTCGTCGGGTTGCACTGGCCCGACGTGCAGAACACCGATGAGCCGCCGACATAGAGATTGTCCATGCCGTGCACCTTGCAATTGGCGTCGACGACGCTCTTCAAGACATCGGTGCCCATGCGGGTGCCGCCCATATGGTGGTGGCCGGCGGTCTCCTCGTTGGTCGGATAGTCGCCGCCATTGCTGATCCAGTCGTCGATGCGGACGCGGCCGAGGTTCTTCAGCGCCATCGTCGTGCCGAAGAGTTTCAGCCCCTCGAGCAGCGTGCGGCGCTCGAGCGGCGACTTCTTCCAGCGCAATTCGATGCGCGGCACGCCGGCGTGGTCGACATCGGTCTTCGACAGCTCGATCTGGTTCGAGGCGAGCGGCGCCTGCTCCCAGGCGACATAGAGCTGGGCGGCACAGCGCAGCCTCTGGTCCAGTTGCGAAGACATCCACTCCGCCATGTTCGGCGCGGTGCAAGCAAGGTCGGCGATCAGCTTCTTGACATTGGGATAGGGGCTCTCGATCAGGCGGATGCCGAAATTCATGATCTGCAGCCGCTCCATCGCGGCAAGCGTCGGCGAGAAGAAGGCTTCGTTCGAGGCATCGACCTCGAACTCCGAATAGTTGGCGAGGATGGCGTTGCCGCCCTCGAAGGTCGGGTGCTCCATCCAATAGCGGCCGAGCGCCGCCGCGTTCGGCACCACGCCGCCATTCGACCGCTCGTTCGACCATAACAGCAGCCGCGAGTTTTCCAGCCCGCCGGTGCAGGTGACGAAATAGTCCGCGCTGAAGGTGCCGGCGTCCTGGCCGTTCGACCACAGCTTAGCGCTGGTGACGCGCTTGCCGTCGCCGATAAGCTCGGTCGCGTAAGTGTTGAGCACGACAGCGATGTTCTTGCTCCGGTCGAGCTCGTCGGCGAATTTCTCGCCGAAGCGGACCGCGGGACTCTTGATCAATTGCACCCAGCGTATGTCGTCCGAAACCGGCACGTCGGGCCGGAAGTCGGGAAGCTCGAGGATGTCGTGGACTTCCTTCAGATAGGGCTCAATATCGGCGCGGCTGATCGGCCAGCCGGTGTCCGGCGCCCAGGCCTTGGGCTCGAAGTCCTGGCTGTCGAGCACGCGGCACCAGCCGGCCCAATGGTTGGACGAGCCGCCCATGAAGCGCAGCCTGGTGATGTCGAGGTCGAAGTAAAAGTCGCCGACCGTCTTGCCGCGGTAGAAATCCTGCGACTCGTCGCTGAACTCGCGCGAGCCCGCCTCCAGGACGACGACCGGGATGCCGGCGGCGCCCAGCTTCCTGGCGATCGTGGTGCCGGCCGGGCCGGAGCCGAGGATGCAGGCCCTGGGTTTGAAGCCGACCTGCTTGTAGGCTTCGTAGCTGTCGAAGATCATGCGAGGTCGCTCCGCCGCAGGATCCATCCATTGATCTCGACGATTTCGTCGCGGTCGGTTTCGTCAGGATTGTCAGGGGCCGGCGGGTTGCGGAACAGCGACAGTGCCGGCAACGCGATCAGCGCCTGCACGATCGCGCGGCGCGACATTTTGCTTATCAACCTGCTCATGACACGTCTCTCGATAGGGCCCCGATCCACGCATGCCGTTCCTGAACGGCACACATGCCGCCGAGGAGGCCAATTCCGTGCCAAACCAGGGTGAAGACGGCGTTACGCCTGGAAGTTTAGCGCGGTTGAATATGGACATGGTTAGGGTTTTCCTAAAGCGCGGCGCACTGGAGCGGTTCAGGCGCCGCGCTTTCGAGTTTTCGATGCATGTCGTTGCCCCAAAACCGCTTCGCACTTTTGGGCGACATGCATAACGCCCGCGACGGGGCTTCAAGCCGCTTCGGGAAGCTCGCGGTCGAGTATCGAAAGGTTGCGGCCGCGGTTCTTCGCCTCGTAGAGCCTGCGGTCGGCCGCGCGCATCAAATCGGAAACGGTTGCACCCTCGCCGCAGCTTATGCCGCCGATCGAGACCGTGAGCGGCACGGTGCGCCCGTCGCTAGGGTGGAAACGGATCAGCTCGACCTCGCGACGGATGCGTTCGGCGACATGCTTGGCCTCACGCTCGCTGGCGCCGACCAGGAAAGCCGCGAACTCCTCGCCGCCGATGCGGCCGAGCACGTCGCCGTTGCGCACGCCGCGTTCGATGGCGCCGGCGATCAGAAGCAGCGCTTCGTCCCCCGTCAGATGACCGTAGCTGTCATTGATCCTCTTGAAGTGATCGGCGTCGATGATGAGCAGCGCGCCGCGATCGCTCTTGCGCCGCGATCCATCGAGCGCGGCAAAGAAGGTTTCGCGATTGAGCATGCCGGTCATGTCGTCGCGGCTTGCCTTTTCGGAGAGGCGCCTGTGCGCGGCTGCGAGTTGCGCGTGGGCGCGGGCAAGCTCGCGATGCGCGTTCTGCAACCGATCGCTTTGCCAGAAGCTGCCCGCGCTGGCGGCCCAGGCGAGCACGAGCGGGCATAGCGTCGATGCCAGCCAGATGGTGCGGCTCATCGGAAAGCCCATCGCCGGAACCACAATCAGCGTCAACAACAGCGAGACGGCGACCGAAGCGAATGCTACGGTAGCGGCCTTTAGAAATATGCGGCTCATCACTTGCTCCCAAGGGATAGCCTCTGTGCCAGCAAGCGCTGAAGGCGACCTTTCCGGAACTTTTAAAATTTGAAGCGAGACGCCATTTTCACATTTCGTGACGCGCATAAGTTGTGGATAACTTCAGCGCCGGCATGCCATAAGAAGCCATGACAATGACACCCGATCCCGCCCGCTTTGCCCATGTCACGGACTGGGTGTTCGACCTCGACAACACGCTTTATCCGCATCACTCGAACCTGTTCGCGCAGATCGATGTGAAGATGACCGCCTATGTCGGCGAGCTGCTGACGCTTTCGCGCGACGACGCGCGCAAGCTGCAGAAGGAACTCTACCTGGAATATGGCACGACGCTGAACGGGCTGATGAAGCGGCACGGCATCGATCCCGACGATTTTCTCGAGAAGGTGCACGATATCGACTATTCGAGGCTGGTGCCGGATCCGGTGCTGGGCGCGGCGATCCGCCAGCTTCCCGGACGCAAATTCATCTTCACCAATGGCGACCGCAGGCATGCCGAGCGCACCGCGCGCCAGCTCGGCATATTGGAGCATTTCGACGCCATCTTCGACATCGTCGCGGCGGGGCTCAATCCCAAGCCGGAGCGCCAGACCTATGAACGCTTCGCCGAATTGCACTCGGTGACCGGGCACAATGCGGTGATGTTCGAGGACCTGGCGCGCAATCTGGCCGTGCCGAAATCGCTCGGCATGACGACCGTGCTGGTGGTGCCGCGCAATTTCGAACCGACCTTTTCGGAAATCTGGGAACGCGACCCGGCGAATGATGACGACGTCGATTTCGTCACCGACGATCTCGCCGGCTTCCTGACCGCGATCGTCGACGTCGTAGCCTGATCAACTCCGGATGGCCGTACGTCGCCCTTGCGGACGATGCCCTCT
>NZ_RZRX01000029.1:0-37525 GCF_003997405.1 Mesorhizobium sp. M2A.F.Ca.ET.042.01.1.1 | reverse complement strand
GTGCTGGATCGTGGACTTCCCGTTCTTCGAATGGAACGAGGACGAGAAGAAGATCGATTTCGCGCACAACCCGTTCTCCATGCCGCAGGGCGGCATTGACGCGCTGAACGGCCAGGAGCCGCTCGGCATCAAGGCGTTCCAGTACGACATGGTCTGCAACGGCTTCGAGATCGCGTCGGGCGGCATCCGCAACCATCTGCCGGAAACCATGGTCAAGGCTTTCGAGATGGTCGGTCTCGACCGCGCGACTGTTGAAGAGCGCTTCGGCGGCCTCTATCGCGCCTTCCAGTATGGCGCGCCGCCGCATGGCGGCATGGCGGCCGGTGTCGACCGCATCGTCATGCTGCTCGTGGGGGCCAAGAACCTGCGCGAGATCACCATGTTCCCGATGAACCAGCAGGCTTACGACCTCCTGATGAACGCGCCGTCCGAAGCGACCCCGCAACAGCTGCGCGAGCTGTCGCTGCGGGTGGCGGTTACGAAGAAGGACTGACGGCAGCGCGGCAACTGCTCTTTCTCCCCGTCACTCTACGGGGAGAAATGTCCGGCAGGACAATGAGGGGCAGCGCGGGTGCTGGCGATTTGCGAGCGATCATAGCAGCTGAGGCCTCCTGAGGGGCGATCGGTCCAGCACCGTTTTCATATTTGCGAGCGTCGGCGCTGCCCCTCATCCGCCTGCCGGCACCTTCTCCCCGTATAGGGACGGGGAGAAGGCAGCCAGTTCGATCAGTCCTGGTTCGCTTTTACCTTGACGCCGAGCGTCTTGGGCAGGTCGAGCGGGTTGGACATGGCGCCGGCCATGATCAGCGCGAACGGCACCGACGACGGCGGCTCGGCCGAGATTTCCAGGCTCTTCGGATCGTCGAGGAAGGTGTTGACCGCCGACGAGACTTCCGCCGTCAGCTCGGGGTTGTTGAGCTGCGCCATGCCGAACGGCACGATCGCCTTGGCCTGGTTGGCGACGTCCTTGGCCGACATGCCCTGCTGCTTGCCGACATAGTCGAGCACCTTGCCGGTGAGCGAATCGTCCTCGAAGCGCACCGATGCGCCGTTGAAGGAAAGCTGCTGCATCAGGCCGAGCATGGCCATGCCCTGCGCGGAATTGTCGGCGCCTTCCGGCTGCGAAGCGAGCTGCTTCTGCATCGCCTGCATCGACTTGATGAAATCGACCGTGTAGCCGCCGAGGTTGAAGGTCATGCCGAGCGTGCCGGCATTCTCGACCGAGATGTCATATTTCGACAGCTCCATCTTGCCGTCGCTCGGCTGCCATGTGCCGGCCATGGCAATATTGCCCGAGATGTTCTGGTAGCCGAGTGCCTCGATCGCCTCTTTCGACTTGGGATCGTCGATCAGCGAGAGATCCGCGGTGAATTTCTCGGTGTTGGCGGTGAAGTCCATCGCCTTGCCGTCGGCCGGCGGGGTGATCTGGACCGCAAGCCCGTCCATCGCGAAGGCCGTCTTGTCCCCGACCTTGACCGTCATGTTGGAGAGCTCCGCCGACTTGTACATCATCAGCGAGCCGAGCGGATCGGTGCTGCCTTCGGCAGGGACCTTCATGTCGTGGATGACCACCGGGCTAAGGTCGAGCGTCACGCCGTCCTTGCTGTGTTCGAAGGGCGAGGTCGAGACGGTGGCGATCGCATAGCCGCCATTGGCCTCGGTCACACCTTCCAGCTTCACGTCCCCGATCGGCAGCGCTTCCTTCTCGGCCGCCGGCTTGATGGAGACGCCCTGCAGCACGGCGTTGGAATCGTCGCCCGAGACCCCGGTCCAGGAAATCTCGACGCCTTGGGCGGCAAGGGCTGCCTTGATGCGCTCGGCCACCGCCGGATCGGCGGCGAAGGCTGCATTGAGAGGCAGCGTCAGCAGAAAGGTCGAAAAAGCCAGTTTCTTGAGCGTTGAGCGTTGGATTGTCATGGCGAGTTCCCTGTCCTGATTTGGCTATGAAAATTGTTTTGAAACCTGCTCCATTCACCATTCCGTGACGAACGGGACGGGAAGAAGGCATTTTCCGGCACATTTGTCGAAAATGGCGACGAAAAGCAAACGCCGGCGGGCAGCCATTGCGCGATGCGGTGAATTTGTCATGAAGATCGCGGCTTTCCTCCGCCAGCGTGTTGCATGCCAGATAGAGGCCGCGTGTAACCAGTTGATGTTGGCCGGCGTCATGGTGCCGCCGCGGCCTGTTGCAGATCGGTGGCAAATTGCAGCCGCCTCCCGGGCGCTTCCGTGAAGCCCTTCACATCGCCGGTTTGTTCGTAGCCGCGACCAAAGCGCCGATGTTCACGCGGCGCTTGCCGCGAATCACCCGCTCGGCTAGTCCAAATCCATGGGAAAGAGGCTTTTGCCGCCCGATGACAATGGCGGCGGCGACAAAATCGAACCGGTCGATCTGAAGGAAGCGCTCGAGCGGCGCTATCTCGCTTACGCGCTGTCGACCATCATGCACCGGGCACTGCCGGATGTGCGCGACGGACTGAAACCTGTCCATCGCCGCATCATGCATGCCATGCGGCTGCTCAGGCTTAACCCCGATCAGGGTTTTGCCAAATGCGCCCGCATCGTCGGCGACGTGATGGGCAAGTTCCATCCGCATGGCGACCAGTCGATCTACGACGCGCTGGTGCGCCTGGCGCAGGATTTCTCGATGCGCTACCCGCTGGTCGACGGGCAGGGCAATTTCGGCAACATCGACGGCGATAACGCCGCCGCCATGCGCTACACCGAAGCGCGCATGACGGAGGTGGCGAGCGAGCTGCTTGCCGGCATCAATGAAGACGCGGTCGATTTCCGCCCGACCTACAATGAAGAGGACGAGGAGCCGTCCGTCCTGCCGGGCGCCTTCCCGAACCTGCTCGCCAACGGCTCCTCGGGCATTGCCGTCGGCATGGCGACCTCGATCCCGCCGCACAACGCCGCCGAACTCTGCGACGCCGCTCTCCATCTGATCGAACATCCGGAAGCGCCGGTGGCGAAGCTGATGGATTTCGTCCAGGGGCCGGATTTCCCGACCGGCGGCATCATCGTCGACAGCCGAGCCTCGATCCTCGAAGCCTATGAGACGGGCCGCGGCGGTTTTCGCGTGCGCTCGAAATGGGGCCAGGAGGACCAGGGCAGGGGCACCTGGAGCATCGTCGTCGCCGAGATCCCTTACGGCGTGCAGAAGGCCAGGCTGATCGAGAAGATCGCCGAGCTCTTGATGGCGCGCAAGCTGCCGCTGCTCGAAGACATCCGCGACGAGAGCGCCGAGGACATCCGCATCGTGCTGGTGCCGAAGAGCCGCACCGTGGATCCCGGCCTCCTGATGGAATCGCTGTTCAAGCTCACCGAGCTCGAAAGCCGCTTCCCGCTCAACATGAACGTCCTGTCGCGCGGCAAGGTGCCGAACGTGCTCTCGCTGAAGGGCGTGCTGAAGGAATGGCTCGACCACCGTCGCGACGTTCTCGTCCGCCGCTCGAAATATCGTCTCGGCGAGATCGAGAAGCGGCTGGAAATCCTCGCCGGCTACCTGATCGCCTATCTGAACATCGACGAGGTGATCAGGATCATCCGTGAGGAGGATGAGCCCAAGCAGGTGATGATGGCCCGCTGGTCGCTCACCGACAACCAGGCCGAAGCCATCCTCAACATGCGCCTACGCGCCTTGCGCAAGCTGGAAGAGATCGAGATCCGCAAGGAGTTCGACGGGCTCACCGCGGAGAAGAAGCAGATCGAGGCGCTGCTCGCGTCCGACGCCAAGCAATGGGCGACGATCAAGTGGGAGGTTACCCAGCTTCGCGACAAGTTCGGCCCCGAGACCGAGCTCGGCAAGCGCCGCACCCAGTTCGCCGACGCGCCGGAACACGATCTCACCGACATCGCACATGCGATGATCGAACGCGAGCCGGTCACGGTCGTCGTCTCGGAAAAGGGCTGGCTGCGCGCCATGAAGGGCCACCTGACCGATTACTCGCAGCTCGCCTTCAAGGAAGGCGATAGCCTGAAGCTTGCCTTCCATGCCCAGACCACGGACAAGATCCTGGTCTTCACCACCGGCGGCAAGTTCTACACCATCGGCGCCGACCGGCTGCCGGGCGGGCGCGGTCATGGCGAGCCGATCCGCATTATCGTCGACATGGAGAACGACCAGGACATCGTCACCGCTTTTGTCCACGATCCGAAGCGCAAGCTGCTGCTGGTGTCCTACGACGCCAATGGTTTCGTCGTTTCGGAGGAAGAGGTCGTCGCCAACACCCGCAAGGGGAAGCAGGTCATGAACGTCAAGGCGCCGGACGAGGCCAAGCGCTGCATTCCGGTGGCGGGCGACCACCTCGCCATTGTCGGCGAGAACCGCAAGATGCTGGTCTTCCCGCTCTCCGAGATCCCGGAAATGGCCCGCGGCAAGGGCGTGCGCCTGCAGAAATACAAGGACGGCGGCGTGCTGGACCTGAAGACCTTCACGCTGGAGACCGGGCTCTCCTGGCAGGATTCGGCCGACCGCACCTTCACCAAGTCGCGCGAGGAACTCGCCGAGTGGATCGGCGCCCGCGCCGCCGCCGGCCGTATGGTGCCGAAGGGCTTCCCGAGGACGGGGAAATTCGGGTAGCGATGCCTTTTCCTTCTCCCCTTGTGGGAGAAGGTGGACGAGCAAAGCTCGGCCGGATGAGGGGTGTTGGAAGGATCGCGACCTATCCGACGTAAGCACTTAAATTCCTTGGATGTTTAGGCGCCTCACTCCGCTGGAACACCCCTCATCCGTCTCGGCGCTGCGCGCCGAGCCACCTTCTCCCACAAGGGGAGAAGGAAAAGGCACTATTTGGACTATCGTCACGATTGCTGCACTATGATGGTGCATAGGCATATATCGAAACCACAGGGCAGGGAGAAACGCCGGATTGAAGCGGGCCGAGATCCAGAAGCCGGGGCAGCGCCTGTTCGGCCTGTCGACGCCGCTCAGGGCTGCCGTCATCCCGCCGCTGTCGGCTGCGCGCTGGCTTCTGGTCCTGATTGTCGCCGCCGGCGTATATTTCTTCCATGGCTTCCTGTTTCCGGTGCTGGCGGCGCTGGTCATCGCCTTCGCCAGCTGGCCGCTCTACCGCCGCCTGCTCGTCGCGGTCGGCGGCAACCGCACCGTCGGCGCGACCTTGGCCATCCTCTTCATCCTCACCTTCCTGGTGGTGCCGATCGCGCTGGCCGGCACCTATGCCATCAACGAGCTGCGCGAATGGGTCACCTGGGCGATCGAGACCAATCGGCACGGCGCGGTGACACCGGGCTGGATCGCCACCATGCCGGTCATCGGCGAGTGGCTGAACGGGCAGTGGACGGCCTATCTTGGCCATCCCGGCGGCATCGGCGAACTGATCCAGGCGGTCAGCGGCTCCAACATCGGAAATATCTATCGCGGAGCTTTGGCTGCTGGCGGCAGTGCCTTCAGCCTGCTGCTGACGCTTCTGTTCATGATGATCGCGCTGTTCTTCGCCTATCGCGACGGCGAGTCTTTCGCGGCCCAGGTCGATCGCTTGGGCGAGCGCATCCTGCCGACGCGCTGGGAGCGCATCTCGCGCGTCGTGCCGGCGACCATCTCCTCGACCGTGACGGGCATGACCATCATCGCCATCGGCGAAGGCCTTGTGCTGGGCATCGCCTACTGGCTCGCCGGCGTGCCGTCGCCGGTCACGCTCGGCGCGCTCACCGGCATTATGGCGCTGATCCCGGGCGGCGCGCCGCTCTCCTTCACCCTGGTCTCGATCTACCTCGCGGCCAGCGGCAAGCTGTTCGCCGGCCTTGCGCTGTTCACGTGGGGCGCGGTCGAGCTCTTCATCGTCGACAAGACGCTGCGGCCCAAGCTGGTGGGCGGCCCGATCAAGCTGCCTTTCCTGCCGACCTTTTTCGGTCTGATCGGCGGCGTCAAGACGATGGGCTTCCTCGGCCTGTTCATCGGCCCAGTGCTGATGGCCCTGCTCGTCGCCATCTGGCGCGAATGGCTGCGCGAGGTGGAATTGATGGACGAGATTCCCCCGGTCGCCGATCACACCGGCGCGCCGTCCCAGATCGAGGCGGCGGCCGAGCCGAGGAAGATTCAGGCCGGGTGAACCACCGCAAGCGCCGCCCGCCTCTTGCGGCCCTCATGCAATTGCCACAGCGAATGCGCCACCAGCGTCACGATCAGGATCGTGCCGCCGATCAGGCTGTTGCGCGTGGGAGCCTCGGCGAAGATCAGCCAGACCCAGATCGGCGCCAGCACGGTCTCCAGAAGATAGAACATCGCCACCTCCGGCCCCGAAATGTATTTCGGCCCATTGGCCAGGCAGAAGAACGAGATCGGCATGATCACGGCGCCGTTGAAGATGATCCACCACGGCGCGTTGACGTGAAAACCTTCGCCCGAAACCATGAAGGCGGCGAGCGCCAGCGGCAGGATGACGCCGACCAGCCCGGTGAAGCCCATGTCCTCGCCGCTGGCGCGCGAGATGGTGATGGCGAGCGCAACGAAGAAGGCCGAGCAAAGCGCCATGAAATCGCCGAACAGATGCCCGGTTCCGACCGAGCCGCCGACGATGATCAGCACGCCGAGGATCATCGCCAGCATGGCGGTTATGGTCGCAATCCGTGGTCTTTCCTTGAGGAAGAGCCACGACAGCAGCGCCGCGAAAACGGTGTTGAAGGCCAGGATGAAGACAAGGTCGGCGGTCGATGTATGATAGACGGCCGTGACGAAGCTTATGCCGGTCAAACCGTAGCAGACAGCAACGGCGAGCCCCGACCAGCCCGGGATGAGCTTCGGCGCGTTCCTGTCCAGCGACCTCCAGATCGCCCACATCACCAGCCCCGCCAGCAAGGTGGTGCCGGTGCGCAGCAGCATGATCGTCCAGGGTGCGCCGTCGGCGAGCCGGATCAGCGGTATGTCGACGGTCAGTGTGAGGCCACCGATGGCGGTGATCAGGAGACCTTTTTGGTGGTCGGTATGAGTGGACACGCGGGCAATCTCGCAAAGCAGTCTTGAAGAGGCGCACAGGGGCCATGTCGCGGTCGTTCCAGCCCGACGGCCGAAAGACCAGCGTCCTCCTCCTTGAAACAGTCTAAGGGTGAAGCGTAGGGCGGCTCAGCGACTGACCGCTTCGTGGTCGTAGCGTTCCCAGCCTTTCGGGCCGAGATGCTCCTGCGGCATGAAGCGCATCTTATAGTTCATCTTGCGCGAGCCGTTGACCCAGTAGCCGAGATAGACGTGGGGCAGGCCCATCGCCTTGGCGCGGGCGATGTGGTCGAGGATCATGAAGGTGCCGAGCGAGCGGTCCTCGAGGTCGGGATTGAAGTAGGAATAGACCATCGACAAGCCGTCCGCCATCTTGTCGGTCAGCGCCACGGCGATCAGTTCGCCCTGGCCTTTGCCGGTTATGAAGGTATCGGGGCCACGACGCCGGTATTCGATGATCTTGGTGTCGACATGCGTGTCTTCCACCATCATCGCATAGTCGAGCACGGTCATGTCCGACATGCCGCCGCGGCGATGGCGGGCGTCGAGATAGCTGCGGAAGAGCGAGTATTGCTCGGTCGAGGGCTGCGCGTCATGCATGGCGCCGACGAGATCGGCATTGTGCTGGATGACGCGGCGCATGTTGCGGCTGGGATCGAATTCCTGCGCCAGGATGCGCACCGACACGCAGGCGCGGCAGGACTCGCAAGCCGGACGGTAGGCGATGTTCTGCGAGCGCCGGAAGCCGCCTTGCGTCAACAGGTCGTTCATCTCCGGCGCCTTGTCGCCGACAAGGTGCGTGAACACCTTGCGCTCGAACTGTCCCTCCAGATAGGGACATGGGGACGGCGCGGTCAGGAAGAACTGCGGCGACTGGGTCGGATGCTGCGTCATCTAATCTTGGAAACGCTCCTGCGAATCGCCCTACCTTTGGCCCGGCCGGCGAAAAATTCAACAGGATTGTGCGGCCGCGGCGGCCCAAGCCTGTTCATATTTGGGCGCAGGCGGCTTGGTCGTTCGATTGATGCGGCTGTCGACACCGTCAGATGTCGGTGCGGGTGACCACGGTGCCGAGCAAAAGGTCGTGCAGCGTGCGCTTGCGGTCGGAAAACAGCGTGACCAGCAGCACCAGCGGCGTCAGGATGACGTTGCCTGCCCAGAACAGAACGGAATGCACCACCGCCGTCATGCCGTCTATGCGGCTGCCGTCGAGCTTCTCCAGGCGGATGCCCATGATCTTCATGCCAGTCGTCGCCTGGTCACGGCTGCCCAGCGTGTTCCAGATGTAGAGGATGGCGACCATCGGCACCAGCACCGAAAACAGCGCCCAGCCAAGGCCGAAGGTCAAAAGCCCGAGAATGGCCACCAGTATGGCAAAGGGAATGGTCAGCAGCGCGACGAAGAAATAGTCGAGCAGGAAGGCAAAGATGCGCCTTGTCCGCACCCCGCGATAGGCGCGGGTGTCCTCGAACCTGGTCGTAATGATCTCACCATCCAAAACGCGTGCGTTCATGTCCGTTCCTCGATCGCCGCATCCGCATAAGGATGCCTGCCGCGTTCTCAAATGGTGAGAGTGGCCCGGAATTCAAGGAACGTGCCCGCGGGCGGGCGGCGTGATCTCAGAAAATGCCGGGACAGAGCCTGTAGCGAACCCGCCCGAGATAGTCGCGATATTCCTCCGTCAGCGCCAGGATGCGTTCCTCGCGCAGGATGCGATGGACCTGGAATAGGGTGATGATCGCGTAGACGGTGAAATTGTAGAGCGAGAAGCTCGACAGCAGGAACAGGATGTGCCCCGCCAGGTAGCCCGCATAGATCGGATGCCGCACGTAGCGGTAGGCCCCGCCGGTGACGACGCCGCGATTGGCGGGCAGGATGGCGAAGGAGCGGCCGAGCGACATTTTCCCCCAGATCACCAGCCACAGGGCCAGGAACTGCAGTGGCGCCGCGATAAACAACGGAATGATGGCGGCGCCCTCCTGAAGCGAGACGAAGCCCGAGCCGAAACCTGCCGTCAGCGAAATGAATACCGTGAAAGGACTCCAGTCGCGGACAATCGGCCGCCGCGCCAGAAGCAGCCAGATGAAGGTAAGCGTCTCGGAGATCGTCAGCAGCAGGACGTTGAGGCGGCCCGGATCGACGATGACGTTGTTCACGCCGCGATAGACGAAGATCGCGGCGACGAGCAGCGCGATGAAACGAAACAGGCCTTCACGCAGATCCAGGAAGACCGGGTGGGCCTGTAGGTCAGACAGGAAACCAGTCGCTGTGCCAGGCAAGGTATCGCTTTTGGACATGAAAACTCAGCCACCCCGTAGTTCCCTCGCTTATCACCATTGCACGCAAGCGTTGCCGTCGGGTTAAGTTCACGGCTCATATGGCCGCTTCTTCCAGATTTTTCCGCGGTAGGCAGGCGCGATAGGCAGTTGAATATGACGCCGCCGCCGGATTAGCTTGTTGCGGCGCACAAGATGCGGGGAAGGGGTTCATGGATTACGACATGCTGGTCATCGGCAGCGGCCCTTCGGGACGCCGCGCCGCCGTGCAATCGGCCAAGCTGGGCAAGTCGGTCCTGGTAGTCGATCGGGGCAGGCGTCTGGGTGGCGTCTCGGTGCATACCGGCACCATTCCGTCGAAGACGTTGCGCGAGACCGTGCTCAATCTCTCGGGCTGGCGCGAACGCGGCTTCTACGGCCGCGGCTACCGGGTGAAGCAGGACATTTCGATCGGCGATCTGGTCGAACGGCTGCACAAGACCCTCGACCACGAGGTCGAGGTGTTGCAGCACCAGTTCATGCGCAACACCGTGAAGAGCGCGCGCGCCGCGGTTAAATTCCTCACGCCGAACAAGGCTAGCCTGACCGCCGACAATGGCGATTACAGCGAGGTTGGCTTTGCCAACGCGCTGATTGCCGTCGGCACCCGGCCGCACCGGCCGGCCGACGTGCCCTTCGACGGGAAGCGGATATTCGACAGCGACGAGATGCTGGAACTCCACCACCTGCCACGCACGCTGACGGTGATCGGCGCCGGCGTCATCGGCGTCGAATATGCCACCATCTTTTCGGCGCTCGACGTGCCGGTGACCTTGGTCGAGCCGCGCAACTCCATCCTGGATTTCATCGACCGCGAGATCGTCGACGACTTCATCCACCAGATGCGCGACCGCGGCATGACCATCCGGCTCGGCAGTCCGGTCAAGGAGATCGCCTCCAAACCCGACTATGCCGAGGTGACGCTCGCCGATGGCCGCACAATCCGCTCCGAGATGGTGCTCCACGCCGCCGGCCGCACCGGCAACATCGCCAGCCTCGGCCTCGACGCGGTCGGCATCGAGGCCGACGCCCGAGGCCGAGTCAAGGTCCATCCGCAGACCTTCCAGACCAGCGTGCCGAACATCTACGCGGCCGGCGACGTCATCGGCTTCCCGAGCCTTGCCTCGACCTCGATGGAGCAGGGCCGGGTGGCGGCATGCCACGCCTTCGGCGTCAATCTGCCGCCGCCGCCGGAGAGCTTTCCCTATGGCATCTACGCTGTGCCGGAGATCTCGACGGTGGGCTTGTCGGAAGAGCAGGTGCGCGAGAGCGGCGATGCTTATGAGGTTGGTTTGGCGCGGTTTCGCGAGACATCGCGCGGCCATATCATGGGCGTCTCAAGCGGTTTCCTGAAGCTGTTGTTCTCTGTCAAGACGCGCCGCCTCCTTGGCGCCCACATCGTCGGCGAGGGCGCCACCGAGCTCATTCATATCGGCCAGGCGGTGATCAATCTCGGTGGCACGGTCGATTTCTTCGTCAACAACACCTTCAACTATCCGACGCTGGCGGAAGCCTACAAGATCGCGGGCCTGGATGCCTGGAACCGGATGGGACGGGGGTAGAATTCCTAAGCCGCCACGTCCCGAGCCAGCCCTCTAACGCAGCATTGCTCGGAGGGCGGGCGCGGTCAGGCCGCCGGCATGGGACCTGCCAGCCACTGGCGCGCGATCGCGGCGTCGGCGTCGCCGAATTCATGGCCCGAGGCAACGATGCGCGCGTCGACCTCGGCGCGGCGTTCGCTGAACAGCGTCACAAGAGCCGGGGCGAACGGGCCGTAGGTCTGGTCGGCGGCGCCGGCGATGATCAAGACACGCGTTCCGCCGAGATCGGTCATCGGCGAAGTGTCGAGCACCGGCATCGCTCGCAGAAGCGCCGCCTGCCGGATCAGGCCGGGATGGAGCAGCATCAGGCTGGAGACGACGTTGGCGCCGTTCGAATAACCAAGGAAGGTCGTGCGCCGCAGGTCGAGGTCATGGCGCACCGATGCTTCCACGGCGAATTCGGCATAGGCGGCGGTCTCGTCGCGGATGCTGGTCTGTTCGAAACTTGTCGGCGTGATTCGCTCGAACCAGCGGAAGCCGTCGTCCTGAGGGATGCGCCCACGCGCGGCAACCAGCGTCGCGTCAGGTGCAATCTTCCGTGCAAGCGGGATGAGTGTCGTTTCTTCCACACCCGATCCGTGCAGCACAAAAAGGCATTTGCCGGTCGACCTTGCCGGCGTCACCACGCGGTAGCGAAAGCCTAGATCGCCGTACAGGATACTGTTTTCGTCACTATATTCGGACACGCTCACATCCATTTGATTCCATGAGAGATTCATTGATTTGCCGGCTTCAAAACGGAATATTTTCGCGCTCCGCGAAAGTTGATTGAACCAGGCGCATTTCAGTCCGTTTCAGCGCCGATACCCCTCCCGCGGGAGGAATCGAAGCGGTGCGCCCCGGGGGTCGCATTGCTGGCTATGAACAACCAGCTTTGAGGCCTTTTGTCGATGACCACCCCTGTTTCCAACGAACGCGACAAGCGTATCGGAGAGCGTGACACACGTATCGACGTGCTGCGCGCGCTCGCGCTGCTCACCATTTTCGTCGACCACGTGCCGGGCACGGTCTTCGAGAATTGGACCTACAAGAATTTCGGCTTTTCCGACGCAGCCGAAGCCTTCGTGCTGATCTCCGGCATCTCGGTGGCGCTGGCCTACGGCACGAAGTTCAAGCCGGGCGGCCGTTTGCTCGCGACCCTGAAGATGTGGCGGCGCGCTGGCGTGCTCTACATCGCCCACATCGTCATCACGATGGTGGTGATCGCGCTGTTTTGCGCCGCCGCGCTTTTCGCGCACCGGCCGGAAATGCTGACCATGATCAACATTGAGCCCTTGATGAAGAACACGCCGCAGGTGCTGCTCGGCATCGTCACGCTTGGCCACCAGCTCGGCTACAACAACATCCTGCCGGTCTATGCGGCGCTGCTTCTGGCGGCGCCGGCTTTCGTGCTGTTCGTCAGCTATCGGCCGGTGATGGCGCTGATCGTGTCAGGCCTGCTCTGGCTCGTCGCCGGCATCTGGCAGATCGCGCCGCCAAACTACCCGGAGCCTGGCCTCTGGTTCCTCAACCCGCTGTCCTGGCAGTTCCTCTTCAACATCGGCCTTGCCGCCATGCTGCATGTGAAGCGGGGCGGGCGAATCCCGATCAATCCGTGGCTGCTTGGCGCCGCGGGCATCTACGTGGTCGGTGCGGCGATCTGGGTGCACAGCCCGCTCTGGGGCCAGATCACCTGGTTCAATCTGCCGGTGGTGATCGGCGGCTTCGACAAGACCTTCCTGTCGCTGCCGCGGCTGTTGCACATTCTGTCGGTCAGCTACCTGATCGTCGCGTTGCCGGCTGTCTCCAACCTCTTCCGCGTCAGGCCCGACAATCCGCTGGCCATTCTGGGCAAGCGCTCGCTGCCGGTGTTCATCGCCGGCACGCTGCTTGCGATGGCGGCGCAGGTGCTGAAGCTGATCAACCCGGGCGGCCCGGCTTACGATACGCTGCTGATCGCGGCCGGCATCGCCATGCAGTTCGCGCTTGCGCTCTACCTTGAATGGCTTGCCGGTCTTGGGCCGTCCCGCGCCAAGGAAGCGCGCGGGGAGGCTCCGCACAGGCCGTTCGGCGCGCAGCCGGTGCCGGCAAGGGCGGGAGGATTCTGAAGCAATTTCAGGAGAAGTGCGGAGCGGTTTCCGCTCGCAATTGCGCAACGCCGCAAGAGCGCTCAGCCTTTGCGGGCCGGGCCGGTCGAGGCTCTGACGATCAGTTCGACACCCATCGTCTCGCGCCGCACCGCGCCGTCATGGTCGAGGATCATGCGCGCGGCGCGGCGGCCGATCTCGGTGATCGGCTGGGCGATCGTGGTCAGCGCGGGCGTGCACAGCGCGCCGTCCGGCACGCCGTCGAAACCGACGATGGAGACGTCGCCGGGGACGTCCAGGCCCCGCGCTTTCAGCCAGTCGATGGCGATCAGCGCCATGCGGTCCGACATCGCCAGGATGGCGGTCGGCGCCTCACCATCGGCGAAGATCGCCTCGAGGCCGGCCCTGGTGCTCTTTTCCTCATTCTCGGTCTCGTAGACCGGGATTTTCGTCGTATCGATGCCGAAGCGGGCAAGCTCCTCGAAATAGCCGGCAAGGCGGTCGCGTGTTCCGGTGTAGAGCGCGCCGCGCACGATGTCCGGCGTGGCGAAGCCGGTGCGGTTGTCTGCGAAGGCCAGCGACAGCACCGCGAACCGGCGATGGCCGAGCTCGGCCAGATGGCGTGCGGCCAGCCTTGCGCCCGCGACATTGTCGACGCCGATGGCCGAGACGGTCTCGTCCTGGAAGCCAAGCTCCAGCGCCACGAAGGGCAGCCTTCGCTCGCGCGTCAGGTCGACAAGGCGCGAGCCGCCTTCGATGCAGAACAGGATGAAGCCGTCGACAAGCGCGCTCTGGATATTCCAGGCAAGCTTCTCCTGGTTGGCGGCCGACACCAGCGCGATGCCCGCGCCGGTGGCGTCGCAGGCTTCCGAGATGCCGCCCATCATGACGCGGGCGAAAGGATCGTCGAAGAAGTAGGAGAGGGGCTCGGTGGTGGCGACGCCGATGGCATTGACCTTGCCTGCGCGCAGCAGCCGGCCTTTCGGGTCCGGTCCGGCGTAACCCATCTGCTCCGCTACCGCCTTGACCCGTTCGCGCACTTCGGCGCGCACGATCTCGGGCCGGCTGAAGACATTGGAGGCCGTACCATGCGAGACGCCGGCGGCCTTGGCGATGTCGGCCAGCCTGATCGGTCTTGCCTGGCCTTCGAGGAGTGATGCCATGTCGTTCCTCCGAATCCGGTCACGTCACGAACATGACCGCTGAATTGCTGCGGGTCATCTAACATTTTTGTTGGATCGATTCAAATTTCAGTTGACGGCTGGCAAATGAGGTCTATCATTTGAATCGATCCAAATTCCGCGCTCCATGGTGGAGCGAATTTCGACAGGAGGATGCATGCATCCGGTGAGCTATTTGTTCGAGGACATCTACCACAACGACTGGAGCATCGCTTCGGCCGCTGTCAGCGAGAAGCGGCGAGGCAGGTCGAGTCCCTGGCGCCGCAAGCCGCGCTTCCTCGTGGAGCGTAAACGCGGCTGAGTCGCAGCCATTTTTCGCACCCGTACATTGGATCGATTCAAACCCAAGGAGAAGCATCATGCATCCGATTGGTCATCTGTTTCAGGACATCTACCGCAACTATTGGGGCATCACGCCCGGGACCGAGCAGCCTGAGCGGACCCGCCGTGACGAACTGCCTGCGCGCGAGCGCAAGCGGCGAGCCGGCCGAAAATAGGCGCTGAGAAATAGCCTAATGCCGAGGGCGCCACAGCGCCGAGGCGGCGATCGCCGCCCAGCCGGCGATCAGCAGCGTGCCGCCGATCGGCGCCGACATCGGGAACAGCCGCGAGCCGAGAAAGTCGCGCGCGAGCAGGTCGCCGCAGAACAGCAGCAGGCCCGCGAGCAGGGCGAGGCTGGCGATCCTGAGGCAACGGTTGCCGCCGGCAAGGCCGATGGCAAGTAAAGCCTGCGCATGCATCAGGAGGAAATTGGCGGCAGTGCCGGTAAAGGCGCCGCCGCGATGCGCGGCGGCGGCCGACAACGCCACGCCCGCCGCGCCGACGAGGCCGGCTGCCAGCACGAGGACGCGGCTTCCGCTGTCTGATGCTTGCCCGGTGAGGCTCATCCTGGATGCTCCATGGCGGTTGGGCGGAAGGCCGATCAAGACTCGCCTGCCTCGATCAGCATATGCCGCGCCCGCCTCGATTGGACAATCCAGTTGTAGGCAGCACCCAGCGCCATCAGCACCGCTGTGCCCAGAAACACAGAGCGCATGCCGAAATGGCCACCGACAAAGCCGCCCGACAGCGGCCCCGCGACCTGGCCGACATATTGCGCCGAGATTGCCAGGCCAAGCACGTTGCCGCCGACCCCGTCGGGGATATTGTGCCGGATGACGCTAGTGATGCAGGGCAACAATCCGCCCAGCGCCAGGCCCATCAGGAAGCGCAGGCCGATCAATTGCCAGCCATTGGTGACGAAGGCTTGCGGAACAAGCAGCAAGGCCGAGACGGCAAGGGCGCCGACCACGACGTTCCAGTGGCCGACGCGGTCGGCGAGCTTGCCCAGCCAGGACGAGGACAGAATGGTGCCGAGCGCGGCCGCCGACATGACGACGCCGGCGACCATGGTCACCTTGCTCTGGTCCTCGACGAGCTGCTGCACGTAGACGGTGATGATCGGCTCGATCGACATGGTGGCGAAGGCGAGCAGCATGCCCGTTGCCAGCATGGCTACGATCGGCCGCTGGTCGGGGATCTGCGACCAGCCGCTTTTCGGCTTCGCCGCCGAGGCGGGCTTCGGCACCGGCGGATTCTCCTTGATCAGGAAAGTCGTCGCCAGAAACGCCAGGAAGATGACGGCGCCGGAAAGCAGGAAAGTCGCGCGGATACCGATCAGCGGCGGCAGCAGGCCACCCAGCAGCGGCCCGACCAGCGAGCCGGCGGTGATGCCCGCCGCCAGCACGCCCAGCGCCCAGCCCGAGCGCTCCTTCGGCGTCTGCATCGCCACCAGGATCGTCGAGCCCGAGGAATAGCCGCCGGCAAAGCCGATGAGCAGCCGCAGCAGCACCAATTGCCACACGCTCTGCACCATACCGGTAAGCGACATGCAGATCGCCATGCCGAACGAAGCGCGCACCAGCATCAGCTTGCGGCCGTAGCGGTCGCCCAGCCGGCCCCACAAGGGCGCCACCAGCGCGGCCGCGAAGAAGGTCGCGCCGTAAGCGATGCCCGACCACTGCACGATCGCCGCGTGGCCTTCGGCGCCGAGCTGCTCGACGTAGAGCGGCAGGAACGGAAGAAGCAGCGTCATGGCGATGAGCGTGCTGAACGAGCCAGCGAAGCAGACGGCGAGGTTGCGTCGCCAATGGATGTTGAAGCCGCTCTGTCCGGTTTCGTTGGGCGTCATGTCACGCTTGCCAATCCTGGGATTGTTATGGATACCAATTTGGGATACCAAACTGGTATTCGTCATGAACCTTGCCTTTGCCGCTGTCAATGCGGCTTTGAAGATCGGACCCACAATGTCGCAGATGCAGAATGTCGAAAGGCAGCTTCGCGAGATGATCCTCGGGCTGGAGATCGGCCCGGGCGAACGTTTGACCGAGCGTTGGATCGAGAGCCGGTTCGGCGCTTCGCGCACGCCGGTGCGGGCGGCGCTTCTGCGCCTGGAAACGGAAGGTCTGATCGGCCGCGACGGCCGCGGCTGGACTGTCGCGCCGATCAACCTCGCGGAGCTCGGACAGATCGCCGTCTACCGCGAGGCGGTCGAGGTCGCCGCGGTTCGCCTGACGGCGGTGCTAGAAGACCGTGGCGGCATCGAGTTGATTGCCGCGATGCTCGATTCCTGCGATGCCGAGACGCCGCGCGAGGAGTGGCATCGCGTCGGCCTGGATTTCCACATCGAGCTGGCAAGGCTTTCCGGCAACGAGTTTCTATTAAGGGCCGTGCGCGATGCGATGACGAGGCTGTCGCGGGCCCGTTGGCTGGAGGTGCGGGATGAAAAGGCGCTCGGCCGCGCCTGGGCCGAACACCACGCCATCCTCGCCGCCGTCAGGAGCGGCGACGCCGAGCAAGCGGCTCAGCTGCTTTCCGCTCACATCGCCGGCAGCCGCGATCGGCTGGTCACCTCGCTGCATGATGATCGGCGCGGTCTGCGCGCAAGAGGGTTCGCGGTCGTCGCAGCGTAAAGTCTCGTGTGGCCATTCGCATTAGCAGGCTTGCAACATGGCCGGGAGAATGCTGTAGGAGACGAGGGGGATGAAGGCTGACTACCATTGACCATCTTGCTGAACTCGCGGACGCATGGCCACACTCGCTCGAACCGCCGCAAAGCTGTTCTACTATGCGCGCAATTTCGCGCGTGACCGCGCACCGCAGTCCCTGTTCCGCGGCCGCCTGGCCAGCCGGCTCGACCAAGCCAGGCTTTCAGGCAAGACCGTTCGCGAGCGTCTGAACTACTACAACAAGCTGGAACAGCCGTTCGTGCCAAGTGCCGACGCCGTGGCCGTCGGCAAGCTGCCGTCCGCTTCCAGCATGTATTATTACGACCTCAAGGAATTCGCCCGCTATTTCGATCCTGGCCTGCTGATCGATTTCGAATATGGCGATGTCGTCGGCATTCCGGAGGTGCCGAGGATCGTCAAGGACCGGCCCATCGGCGACGACAACGCCAACGGCGTGCTGATGAAGCTGAACAAGTTCCGCCACTTCTACATGCCGCCCGACAAGCTGTCTTTCGCCGACAAGCGGCCGATGGTGGTCTGGCGGGGGCATCTCAACAATCCGCTTCGCACCCGCTTCGTGGAAAAGGCCGCTGACCTGCCGTTTTGCGACGCGGGTTCCCACAAGCCCGACGCGCCGGACGGATACCGCAAGCCGTTCCTGAACATCGAGCAGCAGCGGCAGTATCGCTATATCGTCTCGCTCGAAGGCAATGACGTCGCGACGAACCTGAAATGGATCATGAGCTCCAATTCGCTCTGCCTGATGCCGGAGCCGACCTACGAAACCTGGTTTGCGGAAGCCAAGGTGGAGCCCAATATCCATTACGTGCCGCTCGAGCCTGATTTCTCCGACCTTGTCGACAAGGTGGCCTATTTCGAAAAGCATCCCGCCGAGGCGGCGCGGATAACTGCTGCCGCCAACGCCTATTGCCGCCAATTCGGCAATGAGCAGGACGAGCAGGCGATCTCGCTGCTCGTCCTCTATAAATACTTCGTGCTGAGCGGGCAGATAAAGCCCGATCCGGAAGTCTGGCGCTTTATCGCCGACTGACTGTTTTAGGCATGCGAGCGGTCGAGCACCTTGTCGGCCGGCCCGAACCGGTCCCTGGCGGTGAACTGCTGGTGCCAGTAGGGATAAAGCACCGGCGGCCGGCTGACCGCGTCAAGGCGCTGGCGTTCTTCCTCGGAGAGCGACAGGCTGGCGGCGGCGAGGTTGTCCTTGAGCTGCGTCTCGTTGCGGGCGCCGATCACCAGCGAGCTTACGGCCGGACGGCCGAGCAGCCAGGCCAGCGCCACCTGCGCCCCTGAAATGCCGCGCGCCTTGCCGATGTCGGAGAGCACGTCGACGATGCGCCACAGCCGGTCCTCGTCGCGGATCGGCGGTTCCCTCCAGCCGCCGAGCTCGCGCGCGGTCGGGCTGTCGCGATGATATTTGCCGGATAGCAGGCCGCCCGCCAGCGGACTCCAGACCAGCACGCCGACGCCCTGGTCGGCCGAGATCGGCAGCAATTCATATTCGGCCTCGCGCGCTTCCAGCGTGTAATGGATCTGCTGGGTGACGAACCGGGCCTGATGGCGACTGTCGCTGACGGCAAGAGCCTTCATCACCTGCCAGCCCGACCAGTTGGAGCAGCCGATGTAACGGATCTTGCCCTGGTTGACCAAAGTGTCGAGCGCCGCGATCGTCTCCTCGACCGGGGTGAGCCCGTCCCACTGGTGAACGAAATAGACGTCGATGACGTCGGTCCTGAGCCGCTTCAGGCTCTTTTCGCATTCGCGGATCAGATGGTGGCGCGACAGGCCCTCGTCATTCGGACCTGTGCCGATGCGCATGCGCGCCTTGGACGCGATCAGCACGTCGTTCTTGCGCTTGCCGCCAAGCGCCTCGCCGATGATCTCCTCCGACAGGCCGTTCGAATAGACGTTTGCCGTGTCGATGAGGTTGATGCCGGCATCGATGCAGGTGTCGATGATGCGCCTGCCTTCCGAAAGATCGGAGTTGCCGACGGCGGCGAACGGGCCCGTGCCGCCGAAGGTCATGGTGCCGAGGGTCAATGTCGAAACCTTCAGGCCGGAACGGCCAAGGGTGCGGTATTCCATGTCGGGTCCTCGCGATTTTGTTTTGGAGAGGCGCCGTGGCGGGCGCGGGAAAGAGGCGATGGGTTTTGTAGGACAATTCCAGCCGCTTGTCGCCCCGCTATCGATACGGGCCGATCACATATCGTCTATCATGCCCGGCTGTGGTCGCCTTGCAATAAAACCGTCATTGCGCCTCTGTATCTCAGTCGGCTTACGGAGTGGCGTGTCCGGGGCGGAGCCGCGGCGCATTCCGAAGCGATGATGGCTGACAGGCGACGGAGCTGCGCGATGAATGAAGTAAAATCGAATTCCGGGGCGAAGGACTGGCTGGAAGCCGAGCTCGAGGACACGCTCGACGAAGACTATGAGCTGGAGATTTCCGAACCGGCGCTCTCGCTCGAGATCGCCAAGATCTACAAGAAGTCGCATCCGCCTTCCATCGAGCGGATGACCTACTTTCGCGAGCTGCTGAGGCTCCAGTCCGAACTGATCAAGCTGCAGTCCTGGGTCGCCTACCATAAGAAGAAGCTGGTGGTGATCTTCGAGGGCCGCGATTCCGCCGGCAAGGGGGGCGTCATCAAGCGCATCACGCAGCGGCTCAACCCCCGCATCGCCCGCGTGGTGGCATTGCCGGCGCCGACCGAACGCGAAAAGTCGCAATGGTATTTCCAGCGCTACGTGCCGCATCTCCCCGCGGGCGGCGAGATCGTGCTGTTCGACCGCTCCTGGTACAACCGCTCCGGCGTCGAGCGGGTGATGGGGTTTGCCAACGCGGATCAGGTCGAGGAGTTCTTCCGCGACGTGCCGGAATTCGAGCGCATGCTGGTCCGCTCCGGCATCACGCTGGTGAAATACTGGTTCTCGATCACCGACGAGGAACAGCAGATGCGCTTCCTGATGCGCATCCACGACCCGATGAAGCAGTGGAAGCTGTCGCCGATGGACCTGCAGTCGCGCGTGCGCTGGGAGCAGTACACCAAGGCCAAGGAAGAGACCTTCGCCCGCACCAACATCAAGGAAGCGCCCTGGTTCATCGTCGAGGGCAACGACAAGAAACGCGCGCGGCTGAACTGCATCGATCATCTGCTGCAGCAGGTGCCGTATGAGGAGGTTCCGCACGAGGAGATCACGCTGCCGGAGCGCGTCTTCAACCCCTCCTACGAGCGCCAGGTGCTGCCGCGCGAGCTTTACGTGCCGGAGAAGTATTGAGGCGCTTTCCTTCTCCCCGTTCCACGGGGAGAAGGTGCCCGAAGGGCGGATGAGGGGCAGCGACGGCTTCGGTGATTGACCTTCAATTCGCAGCGTGGGCCCAAAGACCATGGATAGCTTATCGCCAATTTCCGACCGGCAGCGCTGCCCCTCATTGCCCTGCCGGGCATTTCTCCCCGTATAGTGACGGGGAGAAAGAGCTGTAATTACACCCGCCCGATCATCACATGCGTCGCATCGGCGGTCGCCACCTGCCCGGTGCAACGGTATCCCAGCTTCAGCATGTCGAGTCCGGCGAACAAATGCTCGCCCGAGCCGAGCAGGAGCGGCGAGACTGCCAGATGCATCTCGTCGATGAGCTTCTCCTGCAGATACTGCCGGACGGTCGAGACGCCGCCGCCGACGCGCACATCCTTGCCGCCGGCGGCTGCCTTCGCCTGTTCGAGCGCTGAGTGGATGCCGTCGGTGACGAAATAGAACGTCGTCCCGCCTTCCATCTCGATCGGCGCGCGCTTGTGATGCGTCAAAATAAAGGTCGGCACGTGGTAGGGCGGGTTGGGACCCCACCAGCCTTTCCAGTTGTCGTCCTGCCACGGACCACGGCTCGGCGCGAACATGTTGCGGCCGAGGATCCAGGCGCCGACATTCTCGAAGCTGCGCACCGCAAAATCGTCATCCGTATCGGTCGTTCCGCCTTCCTTGCCGATCATCTGGTAAAACGAGCGGGTCTTGATCATCCACTTGTGCAGATCTTCGCCGCCCACGCCGAGCGGGTTCTCGAGGCTCTGATCGGGACCGGCGCCGTAACCGTCCAGCGACAGGGTGAAAGCGTTGACGCGCAGCCTGGACATCATAGGCCTCCTGATCCAGTTGTGATTTGCAATCGGTCAACTGATAGCTTGACCGATTGCGAATTGCAAGCGGATAGGCAGCGGCATCGCGCTCGGCGGCATGATCCCGGTTTCGGTTTATGGATCTGACTCGGACGAAGCGGGCGGCCATGGCGCGCCGGTTCGTTCGTCCGCGCGTCCCGCTATTCCATCGCCAGGATGAGGTTGCGCACCACGGGATAGATTTCGCGTTCCCAGCGTTTGCCGTTGAAGACGCCGTAATGGCCGACATTGGCCTGCAGGTGATGCCGCTTCAGATGTGGGCGCAGCGAGCGGCACAGATCATGCGCCGCCGAGGTCTGGCCCAGCGCGCATATGTCGTCGCGTCCGCCCTCTACGGTGAGCAGCGCCGTGTTGCGGATCGCGCCGGGATCGACCTTGCTGCCGCGGAAGGTGAACGCGCCTGTGGCAAGCTCCGCCTTCTGGAACACTCGGTCGATGGTTTCGAGATAGAATTCCTCGGTGAGGTCGAGCACCGCGAAATACTCGTCGTAGAAAGTCTTGATCTTCTCGGCTTCGGCGGTCTCGCCGGCCGCCAGATGCTCATGGAGCTTGCGATGCGCTGTGACGTGGCGGTCGCTGTTCATGGCCATGAAGGCGGTGAGCTGCAGGAAGCCCGGATACACCCGCCGCCCGCCGCCCGGGTGGCGGAAGGGCACATGCGAGATGACGTAGCTCTGGAACCAGGCCAGCGACTTGCTGACGGCGAACTCGTTGACCTCGGTCGGGCTTTCGCGCGGGTCGATCGGCCCCGCCATCAGCGTCATCGAGCGCGGCGTCGCCGGATGCCTGTCCTCGGACATGACGGCGACGGCGGCGAGGGCCTGGACGCAGGGCTGGCAGACCGCCAGGATATGCGCCCCCGGGCCGATCGCCTCCAGAAAACGGATGAGGTAGTCGACATAGTCGTCCACGCCGAAGCTGCCAGCCGAAAGCGGCACGTCGCGGGCATTCGCCCAGTCGGTGACATAGACCTCGTGGTCGGCCAGGACCGTCTCCACCGTGCCGCGCAGCAGCGTCGAGAAATGTCCGGACAAGGGCGCGACCACCATGACCTTCGGCTGGCGGGCGTCGATGTCCTTGGCAAAACGCAGCAGTTTGCCGAAGGGCAGGGCGAGCGCCGTTTCGACGGCGACCGGCACCTCGCGGTTGCCGACCCTGACAGTTTCGATGCCGAAATCGGGCCGCGTGTGGGTGAGCCTGAAACGGGCGATCATCTCCAACCTGGCCGCGATGCGCCGTTTGGCGGCGTCGCCGAGCGCGATCCCGGCCGTTGCGGAACCCATCAGTTCGGCAAGCATCCGCGCCGGAGCTATGAGGTCGTCCTGGAGCTGGTAGGCCTGGTAAAGCATTGCGCCACGTTCCGCTGACAGCCCATCGTGCAGTGCAAAAAAGCTAGTGCAATTTATTTTGCATTGCGAGAGGATTATTGCCGGCGAAAGGCTTGGAGGTTCCACGACATGGCCAAGGCGGCGAAAGCGGTTGCGGCGAGGCCGGAAGGCGCGACGAAGGCGACGTTGACGATCTCGTCGAAGAACTACTCGTCCTGGTCGCTTCGCGGCTGGCTGCTGTGCCGCATGGCCGGTTTGGAATTCGAGGAGAAGCGCGTCGACATCGATGATCCGGAGCAGCGGCAGGAATTGCTGCTGCTGTCGCCGTCGGTGTTGGTTCCGCGGCTGACGCATGACGGCGTTACCGTATGGGATACGCTGGCCATCGCCGAATACCTTGCTGAGACGATGCCGGGCGCCGGCCTGCTGCCAGCCGAGCGCGTGGCGCGCGCCCATTGCCGCGCGGTGTCGGGCGAAATGCATTCGGGATTCCACAACCTGCGCTCGGCACTGCCGATGAACCTCAAGGCGAGGCACAAGAGCTTCAAGATCTTTTCCGGCGCGCGTCCCGATGTGGAGCGGATCAAGGCGATCTGGTCGGAATGCCTGGCGACCTATGGTGGACCGTGGCTGTTCGGGGCATGGCCCACCATGGCCGATGCCATGTATGCTCCGGTCTGCACCCGCTTCCGTACCTACGCGCTTGACCTTGAGGCCCCGCTCGCCGCCTTCTGCGAGACGGTTTTCACCTGGCCGCTGATGCGGGAATGGACGCAGGGAGCGCTCGCCGAGCCAGACGAGATCGTCGAGCTCGAGGTGGAATTCTGAAGGCTGGTCAGTGGCGCCGCTGCTTGCCGGTTTGGCGGCTTACCCCCTCAGCATCTCCGCCACGGTCGGCGCGAAATAGGTCAGCACGCCGTCGCAGCCGGCGCGCTTCAGCGAAAGCAGCGATTCCAGCATCGCCTTCTCGCCGTCGATCCAGCCATTGGCTGCAGCTGCCTTGATCATCGAATACTCGCCCGACACCTGATAGGCGAAGGTTGGCATCTGCAGCTCGTCCTTCAGCCGGCGGATGATGTCGAGATAGGGGAGCCCCGGCTTCACCATCAGCATGTCGGCGCCCTCGACGAGGTCCTGCTCGGCCTCGCGCACCGCCTCGTCGGAATTGGCGTGGTCGATGTAATAGGTCTTCTTGTCGCCCTTGAGCAGGCCGGCGGTGCCGACCGCCTCACGATAGGGGCCGTAGAAGGCGGAGGCGAACTTGGTCGCATAGGACATGATCGCCACGTCCTGGAACCCATTGGCGTCGAGCGCGTCGCGGATGGCGCCGATGCGGCCGTCCATCATGTCGGACGGCGCGATGATGTCGGCGCCGGCGGCGGCCTGGATGACGGCCGCGGCCGCGACTTGGCTCACCGTCTCGTCATTGACGATGATGCCGTCGCGCAGGATGCCGTCATGGCCGTGGCTGGTGAACGGGTCGAGCGCGGCATCGGTGATGATGCCGATTTCCGGCACCGCGTCCTTGATGGCGCGCGTGGCGCGGTTGATGACATTGTCCGGGTCGAGGATATGCGAGCCGGTCTGGTCGCGCAGCGCAAGCTCGACATTGGGGAAGGTGGCGATCGCCGGAATGCCGAGCCTGGCGGCGCGCTCGGCCTCCTTCACCGCTAGGTCGATGGAGAGCCGATAGACGTCCGGCATGGCGGCGATCGGCTCGCGTATGTTCTTGCCGTCGACGACGAAGATCGGCCAGATCAGGTCGTTGACCGAAAGCTGGTTCTCCTGCACCAGGCGGCGCGACCAGTCGGCCTTGCGCATACGCCTGAGCCGCCGGCTGCCGGTGATCTCGTCGACGCTGCGCGCGCCGGCAGGCTTTGCGGGGGTGAATTTGTTCATGGCCGAAACTCTCTTTTGCGCCGGCTTTTACCACGCGTCTTGGCCACTGACCAATGCGACACGATTGTGCCAGTGACGAAGCCCGTGGTTCCTCGCCCCCGCCAAGGCGGGGGAGAGGTGTCCGCGAAGCGGACGGAGAGGGGGGCCTTCGTAGGACGGAAAGTCTTCCAATACGAGGCACTTTGCCGACGGAACCGGTGCTCCCCTCTCCGTCTCGGCTTCGCCGAGCCACCTCTCCCCACTGCGTGGGGCGAGGAACCTCAAGGCTGCCCGTGCCCCGACAGTATCTGCGCCGCGCCCCTGATCGCGACCCGGAAGGCCTCGTCGAAGCTGACGCCGCGCGCCTGCCAGCGATAGGTCTTGCCGCGATCGGCCAGCCGCCAGTCGGCGATCCAGCCAAGCTCCTTGTCGCTCCACACGATGCTGCCGGCGAGCGCCCGGGCCGCTCCCGCTTTTTTCGCGAGCTTGTCGAGCCTTGCCATATCGGCTTCGGAAAGCGCCTTCTCATCGAGCCCGCCAAGCTGCCCGGCCTTTGGAAAGGTGACGCGCATCAGCAGCGGACCGGCGGCATTGGCGAAGGATTCGCGCATCGCGTTGCCGCGCTGCTCGTCTTGCGTCAGCACGAAATGCCGCGCGCCCTGCTCGGCGGTCATGAAGACGGCGATTGGCGGCCGCTCGCCGGGCCAGGGCCTGCTGCCGAGCTGCGCCAGCAGCTTGTCGACCACAGCAGGCTTGTAGAGGCAGGTCAGGTCATGCGGTCGGTCATGCGTCCCTTGCTCGTCATGGATCGGAATGCCTTCGAGCCGGTCGCGGTAGCGGAAGGACTGGACGAAATCGGCCGCCTTCTCGCGCAGCGCCAGCATCTGCGTCTTCTGCGTCAGCCGCTGATCGCCCGAGACCTTGACCAGCACCTTGTCGAGGCAATCCTTGAAACCGATCTGCCGGTTCACGTCTCCGGTTCCGGTGACAATCGTTTGCGCCTGGTAAAGCTCGGCGGGCGTCGCGGCGATGACGGGGCGACAGACGAAACAGATGGCGATCATGCCGATCACCATGGCCGCGAGGCGAGAAAATCCGGGCATGGCTTGCCGTCCGGTTCACGATGCCCATTTTCTAGCACCGGGCGCGCACGGTGGCCAAGGCAGATTGCCGGCTAACCGAAGGAGCAAGGGCATGGCCTTCATCTGGTTCATCTATGCCGCCTGGGTTATGCTGATCATCTTCCTGACCGTTCAGGCGATTGGCGTGAAGCGGGACACCGAACTTCATCTGCTGCAGAGCTTCGGCTTGATGTTTGCCATCATCGCCGCCTTCCTGCTGCCGCGGCTGCCGATTTTCGACTTCGTCAACTTCGCACCCGTCGGCACGGTCCTGGGCGGCATCGGCGCCGCCATCACCGTCGCGGGCATGGCGCTGCTGGTCTGGGCGCGGCGGGCTCTCGGCCGCAACTGGAGTCAAACCGCTTCGGCCAAGCAGGAGCATGAGCTGGTAAGGTCCGGTCCATACAGTCGCCTGCGTCATCCCATGTACACGGGCGGCCTGCTCGCCTGTATCGGCTCGGTGATCGTGGTCGGCGGCCCCTTCGTCTTTCTGTTGATCCTGCTCGGGGCGATTTTCATCTGGAGGGTCGGTGCCGAGGATCGGCTTCTGGCGCGGCAATTTCCCGACGAGTTCCCGGATTATGCGCGCCGCACGAACGCGCTTATCCCGTTCGTCTGGTAGTCTGCCGCAAGAGGCGCGGCCTGTCCCCGGTACTCGACAATTGACGTTGGCCCGGTCGCCGCTTAGCACTTCACCTCCCGCAGGCGCGGGGGAGGATTCTCTGACGATGGATTTTGGCGGCGGCGACGAGATCCGCTTCGAGCGGTTGGGCAAAGCGGGTGTGGTCACATTGACCCGGCCGAAGGCGCTCAACGCCGTCACGCATAACATGGTCAAGGCGCTCGGCAGAGCGCTGGACGCCTGGGAGGAGGATCCGGGCGTCGGCGTCGTCGTGGTCAAGGCCGAGGGCAGGGCGTTTTCCGCCGGCGGCGATATCCTGCACATCTACGAGGCCGGCCGCGCCGGCAGGCCGCCCATCGACTTTTTCGCCGACGAGTATCGGTTGAACGCCCGCATCGCGCGCTTCAAGAAACCCTATGTCGCGCTGATCGACGGCATCGTCATGGGCGGCGGCGTCGGCATCTCCTTTCACGGCTCGCATCGCGTGCTGACCGAGAACGCGCAGTTCGCCATGCCCGAGGTCGGCATCGGCTTCTTCCCCGATGTCGGCGGCAGCCACCTGCTGCCGGATCTCGGCGGCTCGTTCGGCATGTATCTGGGGCTGACCGGAAACCGCATCCGCTATGGCGACGCGCTGTGGTCGGGGCTCGCCACCCACACCATCAAGGCCGGGGACCAGGCGGGCCTGCTCGACGAGCTGGCGACGAGCGGCGACGCCAATGCCGAGCTGCGCGATTTCTTCGTGCCTGCAAAACGCGAGACGGAGCGGCAGGACCTGGAGGCGATCGCGCGCCACTTTTCGCAGAGCTCGCTCGCCGGCATCATCGACAGTCTGGAGCGGGCAGGGGATGACGATGCCTTTGCCGCAAAGACCCTGGCGACGCTGAAGAGCCGCTCGCCGACCAGCCTCAACGTTGCCTGGCGCCAGATCAGCACGGGATCGACGCTGTCGATGGACGAATGCATGAAGATGGAATTCCGCATCCTCAACCGCATGCTGGCCGGCCACGATTTCTACGAAGGCATCCGCGCCGCCATCATCGACAAGGGGTCGACGCCCCAGTGGCGGCCAGCGAGCCTGGACGAGGTCAGTGCCGCCGACATCGACGCCTATTTCGCGCCGCTCGGAGACAAGGAACTCGCCCTGTGAGCGAGGTCACCTCCAGGCGTGTCGTGCTGCAGCCCTCGACCACCGAGGTCATCTTCGCCTGGTTCCAGCGTGTGATCGCCGGCTATTGCCTTCTGTTCGGCATCCTCTACTGGATCCGCCTGATCGGCATCTATCCCGGCGAATTGTGGCGCTTCGACCTGATGCCGGTGCATTGGCAGGTCGCGGCGACGACGCTTGCCGTCTTTTTCCCTTTCGCCGCGGCGGGGCTTTGGATGCTGGCGTCCTGGGGGCCGGTGATCTGGTTCATCTGCGCGGTGACCGAGACGGTGATGTATGCCGGCTTCCCCGATCTCTTTGGCCACCGCCTGCTGATCGTGATCTCGCACGCCAGCGTGGCGCTGCTTTATATCGTCTTCCGCGTGGTCATCTGGCTGCAGAAGCGCCAGCTCCGGCAGTAGGCCAAGGGTTGGTTTTCCGGGCCGATTTCGCGGCCCGTTTTGTCCCCAAATCCGTTGGCTAAATCTTTAGGTTAATTGTTCTTGCTCGGGTGACCGATCGTTAAGCGTCTTCCGAAACCTCTTACCGGTAAGCTCTTGTTAGCCCTGGCGTTTAAGTCGAATTTTATGAGTATTCGATAGTGTCGCGATCAAGGTGAAAAACAAAAAATCACCAAGGCGACAAACGAGAGGCAAAGACAATGATCAATTCGCGTCCAGCGGCGAAGACCGCAAACGTATCCGACGATCGCCGCGAGGCTATCCGTTCGCTGTACATGGAATCGCTGCAGCTGGTGGAGCGTCTGCACCGCCGTCTGCTTGACGTGATCAAGGACGAGTTCGACCGCAACGGCCGTTCCGACATCAATGCCATCCAGGCGCTGCTGCTCTTCAACATCGGCAATTCGGAGCTGACCGCCGGCGAGCTGCGCTCGCGCGGCTACTATCTCGGCTCGAACGTCTCCTACAATCTGAAGAAGCTGGTCGACCTTGGTTTCATCAACCACCAGCGCTCGCGCATCGATCGCCGCTCGGTCCGCGTTTCGCTGACGCCCAAGGGCAACGAGGTGGCCGACGTCGTCGCCGGCCTCTATGAGCGCCATGTCGGCTCGATCGAGGCCGTCGGCGGCATCAACACCGACGAGTTCAAGCAGATGAACCGCGCCCTGCAGCGGCTTGATCGCTTCTGGAACGATACGATCGCGTATCGGATGTAAGCGTTTGAGGAACATCGAAGCCGCGCCGAAGAAGCGCGGCCAAGGGGAAAGAATATGGGGCCGGTGCCGAACGCGCCGGTCCTTTCTTTTTGCAAAGGCGGCATCCACGGTAATTTGACCATCGCTGCGCGCGTTGAAGCTCTGTGCCTGACGGGGAGGGGCGCAGACTTTACAAGGCGCGCTGGCGTAGTTGCGATGCAAAAAGGCATCGCCCCCATTTCTTTCACCTCGCCCCCGCATGCAAATCGCGGGCCAAGGCCACGTTGCCGCCATAATCGCGGTGGATGCGGATGACGGGTGAAGCTGCGGGCCTATGCCCTGCGCTCCTTGGAACCCGCGTGGCGGCAGCGAGTTTCCGGCGGCCGGCGAAGCGGGGTCATGGTTGGCGAATTGTTAAGTTTGCCGACCCTAGAGTGCGGACAAAGCCGCCCGGCAAGCGATTGAGCGAGAGCGATCAACAAAGAATGTCTGCCATGAGAACCAGCCGCCGTTTCTTCCTCACCGGAGCCTCCGCGCTCGCCGCCGCCATGGTTGCCGGCCAGGCCAGCGCCCAGGACGTGATCGGCGACATCCTGAAATCCTCGACCCGCGGCAATTGGGACGACCAGTTCGACGCACGCGCCAACGACACCAACAAGGTCGCCTCGACGCTGCCGATCTTCAGCCAGCAGACGGTGGCCTTCACCGAGCAGGCCGTGGCGCAGTACCAGAACATCGTCGCCCAAGGCGGCTGGGAACAGGTTCCGGCGACCAAGAAATTGCAGCTCGGCGTCGACGATCCGGATGTCGTGCCGCTGCGCAAGCGCCTGATGGTTTCGGGCGACCTGCCGCAAAGCGCCGGCATCTCGACGGCCTTCGATTCCTATGTCGATGCCGCGGTAAAGCGCTTCCAGCTCCGTCACGGCCTGCCGGCCGACGGCGCCATGGGCAAGTACACCTATACGGCAATGAACGTCCCGGCGCAGATCCGCCTCGGCCAGCTGCAGACCAACCTGCAGCGCCTGAAGGAAAAGGCCGGCACGCTCGGCAGCCGCTATGTGCTGGTCGACATTCCGGCGGCCCAGGTCGAGGCGGTCGAGAACGACCGCGTCGTGCTTCGCCATACCGCGATCGTCGGCAAGATCGATCGCCAGACGCCGATCGTGAACTCCAAGATCAACGAGATCATCGTCAATCCGTACTGGAATGCGCCGGTCTCGATCGTGCGCAAGGACATCATTCCGCTGATGCGGAAGGATCCCAACTACCTCAAGGACAGCCACATCCGCCTGTTCGCGCCGGACGGCAGCGAGGTCGATCCGATGACCATCGACTGGTCGACCGACGATGCCGCGAAATACCGTTTCCGCCAGGATCCGGGCAGCAACAATGCGATGGCCTCGGTCAAGATCAACTTCCCGAGCCCGGACGGCGTCTATATGCACGACACGCCGCAGCAGAGCCTGTTCGGCAAGCTGATGCGCTTCGACTCGTCGGGCTGCGTGCGCGTGCAGAATGTGCGCGACCTCGTCACCTGGATCCTGCGCGACACGCCCGGCTGGGACCGTCAGCATTTCGAAGCGGCGATCAAGACCGGCGAGAACACGCCGATCAATGTCGTCAACCCGGTACCGGTCCACTTCCTCTATCTGTCGGCCTGGTCGACAGCCCCCGGCGTCGTGCAGTTCCGCGACGACATCTATGCGCTTGACGGCGCCCAGGAGCTGCAGATCAGCTCGGCTCAGTAAGTAACCGATATAATTTGCAAAAAGCCGCCTATTGGGCGGCTTTTTTGTTGCGGCATGAGGGTTCTGCAGCCGGCGCCGTTAACCTCCAAGAAGGATGCACCCCGATATAGGCTAGAAATAACAAGAGGGCGATAAGGTATGCGTTGGCATATCAAAGCAATTGCAGTCGCGTTGGCCGTCGTTTTGGTGGCTCGATTTGCACTGTTTGACGACGCTGCGGAGTTCCGAAATTTCGCTGCATTGCTTATGCGGTACGGGCCAATGACTGTGGCGATCTGGGCGTTGGGGACTGTGCTTGCGTTGATAGCGATTTCACTGACGGCGAAACCCAAACAAGCGAGAGCCGTGTCGTTGCTGACCAGGGTAAACTACGTGCTGGTCGTAGTGCTAATCGGTGGCTCCTTCGCTGCATTTAAACTCGGCTTTTTAGCGTAAATATTCGCCCGACCTGCTGGCCTCTCTGCCGAACTGCTAGATCAGCCGCTGGTTCACCAGCCGCGCGACCGCTTGCGCGCGGTTGACGGCGCCCAGCTTGCGCCTGGCATTGTCGACATGGAAGCGCACGGTCGCTTCCGCGATGCCGAGGATGACCGAGATCTCCCAGTCGGTCTTGCCTTCGGCGACAAGCGCCAGGCTGTCGCGCTCGCGCGTCGTGAGCCTGACCGCGGTGGTCGGGGGCGGCGAGGTCAGGCTCATCAGCCTTTCCGTCAAGGCAAGGCCCGCCATGTGGATTGCGAAACGCTCGTCCGGCGCAAACTCCCGCCGATGAAAGCCGAGATGCAGCGAAGCGATCACGCCTTCCGCGCCGTAGGAGGTGGCGCAGAGCGCGTCGTCGATATTGGCTTCGCTCAGCGCCTCCCAATAGGCGCCGTATTGCGCATCGTCGTGCGGCGCGAAATCGCTGAAGCGGTAGCTCGTGCGGCTCTCGCGGATCGCGCCAAGCAGCGGATTGCATTCGAAACAGACATAGTCGAAGGCCGGACTGCCGGGCCAGCCGCTTGGCGCCAGCCTGGTGATGAAGCCGCCGGCCGCCCAATGGCTGGCCGAAGTCAGGATCGCCGCCGGCCGCCGGTATAGCCTCGTCTGCAGATAGGAGGCGCCGAAATCTTCCATTGCCGCGAAGAAGGCCGCGCTGGCGTCTTCGGCCGTAGGCGCCGCATACGCCGCCTCCACATGCGTCATCAATCGTGACAGCATCTCACACCCCAGTATCAACCCACCCGGGAAGACAGGGTTGCACGGGCCGTGCCATGCCGCAAGGGCAGGGGCGCTTCGTCTGTCAACCCGGCGATTTCGAGAGGTTGATGGAGTTGGCCTCTCGGGTATCAGGAAAGACGCGGCGCCAGCCACCCGCGCGCTTCCGGCGGAAGGGTGCGGACCCGGCGCCCTCTTCTGTATTTGCCACGCCGATTCCAGGGCCTTGGCGTGGCGGCCGGCCACCCGGCGCCCCCTAGCAGCCTTGCGCTGACGCCGGGTGCCGGCCGGTTTTTTCGAATTTGGCTGGCGCTCCAGATTATCGCGAGCCGCCGGATGCGCCCCGACATTGGGGGACGCTCTCGACCAAGCGCGGCGGCTGCGGCGAGAGAGCGGACGTGGGGCCGTCGGGGCGCATCTTCGGCTTGCTCAAATCTTCTGTGGCCGCTTCGAACGCTGAGCGCCGAAGCCCGCGATTCCGGCCGCATCGAGATCGAATTCAGGCTTGTCGGCATCGAGGCCGAGCGCGCCGAACTGCAGGCCATGCTGCGCCGCGGTGACATCAACGACCACACGGCGCGCAAGCTGTTGACCGAGATCACCTTCTCCGAAGCGATCCTCAAGGGCCGGGAACCGCGGGATTAGAACCAGGCGGCTTTATCTTGGCGCAAACCGGCCAGCAAATTTCGCGCCGCAAACGTGGCGGCCCGAAAACAACTGTGTTAATGCGCGGCGACCTCGCAGACCTCCGGCCCCAAGGGAAAGCAAGCCATGTCAAATGCAGCGGCAGCCTCCAGCAAATTCGAATCCTTCTTCGAGACCACGCTTGCCGACGCCGATCCGGAAATCTTCGGCGCCATCCGCAACGAGCTCGGCCGCCAGCGCCATGAGATCGAGCTGATCGCGTCGGAAAACATCGTGTCGCGCGCCGTGCTCGAAGCGCAGGGCTCGATCATGACCAACAAATATGCCGAGGGCTATCCGGGCAAGCGCTACTATGGCGGCTGCCAGTTCGTCGACGTGGCCGAGGAACTCGCCATCGAGCGCGCGAAAAAGCTGTTCGGCTGCAACTTCGCCAATGTCCAGCCGAATTCGGGCAGCCAGATGAACCAGGCGGTGTTCCTCGCGCTGCTCCAGCCCGGCGACACCTTCATGGGGCTCGATCTGAATTCGGGCGGCCACCTCACGCACGGCTCGCCGGTCAACATGAGCGGCAAATGGTTCAAGGTCGTCTCCTACGGCGTGCGCAGGGACGATCACCTGCTCGACATGGACGCGATCGAGAAGACCGCGCACGAGACCAAGCCGAAGCTGATCCTGGCCGGCGGCACCGCCTATTCGCGCATCTGGGACTGGAAGCGTTTCCGCGAGATCGCCGATTCGATCGGCGCTTATCTGATGGTCGACATGGCCCATATCGCCGGTCTCGTCGCCGGCGGCGTGCACCCGTCGCCGCTGCCTTATGCCCATGTCGTGACCACGACGACGCACAAGTCACTGCGCGGTCCGCGCGGCGGCATGATCCTGTGCAACGACGAGGAGATCGCCAAGAAGATGAACTCGGCGGTGTTCCCGGGTCTCCAGGGCGGCCCGCTGATGCATGTTATCGCCGCCAAGGCGGTGGCCCTCGGCGAAGCGCTGAAGCCGAACTTCAAGACCTATGCCGAAAGCATCGTCGCCAACGCCAAGGCGCTGGCCTCCAGCCTGCAGGAGACCGGCCTCGACATCGTCTCGGGCGGCACCGACAACCATTTGATGCTGGTCGACCTGCGTCCGAAGAACGCCACCGGCAAGCGCGCCGAGGCGGCGCTCGGCCGCGCCAACATCACCTGCAACAAGAACGGCATTCCGTTCGATCCGGAAAAGCCGTTCGTCACCTCGGGCGTGCGTCTCGGCACGCCGGCCGGCACCACGCGCGGCTTCGGCCAGGCCGAATTCCGCGAGATCGGCAAGCTGATCGCCGAGGTGCTGGACGGGCTGAAGGTGGCGAATTCCGACGAAGGCAATGCGGCGGTCGAGGCCGCGGTGAAGGCCAAGGTCACGGCGCTGACCGACCGCTTCCCGCTCTACCCCTACCTCGGTTGATCCTTCCGCCGGCTGTCAGCCCTCGGTTGACCGGGCGCCGCGCGTCATCTTTTATCCTCGCGCTTCGCGCCGCTCCCTGATCGGGCGGCGCGGCTTACCGGAGACTTGATGATGCGCACTTTCCACCTTGCCGCCCTGGCCTTGTCCGGCTCGCTGACCGCCTTCGCCCTGACCGGCGCAATTGCGCAGGAGCAGACGCAGTCCGCCTCCGACATGCCGGGCACCAAAAGCTTCGGCAGGTGGACCACCATCATCGACACGCTGGATACCGGGCAGGACGCACACAAGACCTGCGCCGCCTCGACGGCTTTCGTCGATGGCGACGGCAACGCCGGCTCGCTGACGCTCTCGATCTCGACCGGCGACGCGCTGCCGCCGGACGCCTATCCGGCCATCATGTTCATCATCGACAACAAGACGCTGCCGACCGGCGACAAGATCGCCGCGACTTTCGGCGACCCCGGCGTGAAGGTGGCCGCGACCGTAAGCTCCAACGCGGCCGCGGGCGGCCGTCCGAGCTGGATGGTCGACGACCAGGCCAAGACCAGTCTTGCCCTGCTGCGCGCGATGCGCAAGGTGACGTCGCTCGATGTGACCTTCGGCAAACAGCAGGTCACCAGCATCCCGATGGACGGCTTCACCAAGGCCTATCGCAATCTCGGCACGTCCTGCGGGTTCTCGACCAAGGATGTCGCGCCCTGACACCTGTCGGCCGGCGGGGCGGGGCGCTGGCAATTATCCCCGCGCCTCGCTATCTCTGATACGAAGGCTCCGCGCTTTGCCGTGGCGGCAAAACAGACTAAGCCTGCGGGATCCCGAGAATCGCCAACCGAAAGCTCCCTATGCGCTGCCCCTATTGCCAGTCCGAAGATACGCAGGTGAAGGATTCGCGTCCCGCCGAGGATGGCGCGGCGATCCGCAGGCGGCGGGTGTGCCCGGATTGCGGCGGCCGCTTCACCACCTTCGAGCGTGTCCAGTTGCGCGACCTCGTCGTCATCAAGAAGTCCGGCCGCAAGGTGCCTTTCGACCGCGACAAGCTGCTGCGCTCCGTCGAGATCGCCGTGCGCAAACGCAATGTCGACCCCGAGCGCATCGACCGCGCCGTCACCGGCATCGTGCGCCAGCTCGAAAGCTCCGGCGAAACCGAGATCGCTTCAGGCGAGGTCGGCCGCCTGGTCATGGAGGCGCTGAAGTCGCTGGATGACGTCGCCTATGTCCGCTTCGCCTCGGTCTATCGCAATTTCCGCGAGGCGAGGGATTTTCACGAGCTGCTGGGCGAATTGAAGGGCGACGAGGAAAAGACCGAAGAGGACGCCGGCTGATCATGGCAGGACCGCGACTGGACGAGGCCGCGCAGGCGGCCCTTGATCGCCGCTTCATGGCCGCGGCCATCAGGCTGTCGCGCCGCAATGCCGGCCGCACCTCGACCAATCCTTCCGTGGGCACCATCATCGTGCGCGACGACGGCGCCGGCCCGATGATCGTCGGCACCGGCGTTACCGCCGTGGGTGGGCGCCCGCATGCCGAGACAGAGGCGCTGGCCGAGGCCGGTGAATGGGCCCGAGGCGCCACCGCTTATGTGACATTGGAGCCTTGCGCCCATCACGGCCGCACGCCGCCTTGCGCCAACGCGCTGGTCAATGCCGGCGTAGCGCGCGTCGTCGGCGCCGCCAGCGATCCCGACCCGCGCGTCTCCGGCAAGGGCTACGCCATACTGCGCGCCGCCGGTGTCGAGGTGGTGGAGAAGGTGCTGGCAGCCGAAGCCGCAGAGCAGATGGCTGGCTATCTCACTCGTTCTCTGAAGAAGCGCCCGGAAGTAACTCTGAAGCTTGCGCTCTCGAGCGACGGCAAGATCGGCCGCAAGGGCGCCGGCCAGGTCGCTATCACCGGCGAGATCGCGCGGCGCGACGTCTATCTGATGCGCGCCGAGTCCGACGCCATCCTAGTCGGCATCGGCACCGCGCTCGAGGACGACCCGGCGCTGACCGTGCGCCTGCCGGGACTGGAGAACCGCTCGCCGGCGCGCATCATCCTCGATCGGCAGATCCGGTTGCCGGAGACGTCCAAGCTGGTGTCCGGCGTCGACCGTGTCCCGCTCTATGTCGCTGCGTGCCTCCAAGCCGACCCGCACCGGCGGGCCGCGCTCGAACGCGCTGGCGTGCGCTTCATCGGCACCGAAACCCATGACGGCGTCGTCGCCCTGCCGGAATTGCTGGAAGACCTTGCCGCGCTCGGCATGGCAAGCGTTTTGGTCGAAGGCGGCGCCAAGGTGGCCAAGGCCTTCCTAGAGGAAGACCTTGTCGACCGTATCGTCCTGTTCCAGGGGCCGGACGCCATTGGCGAAGACGGTATTGCATCGCCGATCGACGCAGACCACATCCCGGCCGGATTTCGCAAGCTGCGCGACATGCGCTTCGGCGAGGACAGCTACGCCGAGTGGGTGAGATCATGATCCCGAAAAGTGGGAACCGGTTTTGGATCAGATCATGGTCAAAATGAAAGAAACTCTCTGATGTTTACGGGAATTGTGACTGACGTTGGTACGGTAGCCGCTGTGAAGCCGCTCGCCGAGGGCGTCGGCCTGCGCATCGACACGGCCTACGATCCGGAGACCATCGCGATCGGCGCCTCGATTTCCTGCGGCGGCGTCTGCCTTACCGTCACGGCGCTCCCCGAACACGGCTCCAACGCGCGCTGGTTCGAGGTCGAGGCTTGGGAGGAAGCGTTGAGGCTGACCACCGCGTCGAGCTGGAAATCCGGGACCCGGATCAATCTCGAACGGGCGCTGAAGATCGGCGACGAGCTCGGCGGCCACATCGTCTCCGGCCATGTCGACGGCACCGCCGAGATCGTCGAGCGCAAGGAGGAGGGCGACGCCGTGCGCTTCACGCTGGAGGCGCCGCGCCATCTGGCGAAGTTCATCGCGCCGAAGGGTTCGGTCGCACTCGACGGCACATCGCTCACCGTCAACAAGGTCGAGGGCACCCGCTTCGATGTTCTTCTCATCCATCACTCGCTGAGCGTCACCACTTGGGGCGAGCGCCAGGCCGGCGACCGCGTCAACATTGAGATCGACACCATGGCTCGCTACGCCGCGCGGCTAGCGGAGGCAGCGAAAGAGGGGCTTTGATGGATCCCGCCGGAGCCGAAGAGAAGGCCGACCGCCGACAGATGACTCTTGACGCGTTGGCGGATGTCGATGCCGGCCGAGTGATCGATCACAGAGAGGTAGAGGTTTGGGTCAAGAACCTCGTAAAGCGCGTGGAGACCGTAACGCGCCGGCCTGACTAGGCCACAGAACGTCGCGCCCAGCATCTTCCGCTTGCGATCAACCTCGCTTCGGCCTAAGTCACCGGCAACCCCCCGGAGACTTTCATGGCAGGCACATCCCAACACGGCAAAGCGTTCATTCGCCCGAAGGCGAAGGCGCATCTGCTCATTGTCGAAGCGCGTTTTCACGACGATCTGGCCGACGCGCTTCTGGAAGGCGCGACAGCCGCGCTCGATGATGCCGGCGCCACCTATGACGTCGTGACCGTTCCCGGTTCGCTGGAGATACCGGCCGTCATCACCTTCGCGCTCGATGGCGCCGCCGAAGGCGGCACGCATTATGATGGCTTTGTCGCGCTCGGCACCATCATCCGCGGCGACACCTATCATTTCGACATCGTCGCCAATGAATCGAGCCGCGCGCTGATGGACCTTGCGGTGCAGGAAGCGATCGCGATAGGCAACGGTATCCTGACCACCGAGAACGACGCGCAGGCATGGACGCGCGCGAAGAAGACCGAGGGCGACAAGGGTGGCTTCGCCGCGCGCGCGGCGCTGACCATGATCGCGCTCAAAGAGAAATTCGGAGCCCAATCGTGACCGAGCCTGCCTCGACCGGAGCGGTACGTCACGCCAACAAGCGCGGCGCCGCCCGTCTTGCTGCCGTTCAGGCGCTTTATCAGATGGATG